>NZ_JBHXME010000113.1:0-36210 GCF_042721125.1 Streptomyces sp. NPDC058469 | reverse complement strand
ACCAGCGCGGACACCGGCTGCGACGCGGCAGCCGGGGCGGCAGACCACCCGCCTTCGACCGCGAGACCTACAAGCAGCGCAACACCGTCGAACGGTGCATCAACCGCCTCAAACAGTGGCGGGGTATCGCCACCCGCTACGAGAAGACCGCGACCATCTACCTGGCCGGACTCCACATCGCCGGCATCTTCCTCTGGTCCGCCCGATGATCCAAACGAAACCGCCTAGTGCTGCTCGGTGTTGCGCCGGTTGGCGATGGTGTCGGTGGAGGTGGCTCCGGCCCAGACGCGGACGCTGTCGATGCTTCCGGGGAAGTAGCGCGCGGCGGCGCCGTTGATCTTCGCCCGGCCGATCTCGAACGCGGCGCCGCCCTGCCAGGGAGCGGAGTAGGGCACGCCGTCCTCGTCCCCCATCAGGGCGCTGTCGATGTAGAGCTTGAGCGCACCGAGCTTGGAGGTGTCATCGGGATCGGCTGCCGACTGGGCGTCGTAGACGACCGTCAGCATCACCGGGACGCCCAACTGGGCCGTGGTGAAAGCGGTGGACTCGCTCTTGGTCCAGGCCGCTCCGGTGCCGTCCTTGTCGGGGCGACCGAACGTCCATCGTCCCTGGGTGCTGCCGGCCGGCTGCTCGTACCAGACACCCCAGGCGGACTGGCTCGTTCCCGACTGGCCGAACACTTGCACCGCGTACGACTTGCTGGTGTCGGCTAGCTTGGCGGGGTCCAGCGTGACCCAGGCGGTCGCGGTGAACGAACCGGCGTCGTCCACGACCGGTCCGGTGGCGGTGGCGTATGCGCTGGTGCCGTTCAGGGTCATCGCCTGCGTGGTCGTCACCTTCTCGCCGATGTCCGGGTCGCCGGTGGTGAACTGGGTGAGCGCTGCGCCGTTGAGGGTGAGGTTCCGGCCGAAGCCGCTGGTGTCCTTGACCGTGGTGCCGGTCGCGTTGGCCAGGTCCGTGGCGTCCCACCTAGCGACGAGTGCCGGGACCGGGTCGCCGGCGGTGCCGTCGCTCAGATCCTCGTCCTCCAGCCAGGCGTCGTGGGTGACCTCGGTGTCCGCGAGTGCGCGGGACCAGACCTTGACCTCGTCGATCGTGCCGGCGAAGTTCTCCTTGCCGGCCCCTGAAGTCAACAGGCGGCCGATCTGAAGTCCGCCGGACGCCTTCCACGGGGTCACGGGGAACGCCACCGGATCGCCCTGCGGGACACCGTTGACGTAGAGCTGGATCGATTGCGCTGCCGCGTCGTAGACACCGGCGAGATGGGTCCAGGCGTTCAGGACCGGCGGTTTGCTTCCGATCGAGCGGGTGAGCACGGGACTGGCGACGTCGGTCTGGTGCCGGTTGAAGACCCAGGCGTTGTAGGCCGTCGAGTAGTACAGCTGGAACCCGGAGGCGTTCGTACCCGCCTGGGTCAGGACGGTGTAGTTGACGTCCTTCTTCGTCAGACGAGCCCAGGCCGACACAGTGAAGGACTTGGTGGTGTCCAGCACCGCACCGGAGGTGGAGAGGTACGCGGTAGTGCCGTTCAGTTTCGCCGCGCCGGAGCCGCTGCGGGACAGGGTGTCCCAAGTGGTCCCCGAGGAGGTCAGCGGGTGCTGGGTCGCGGTGGTGGAGTCGGTGAGGCCGTTGTCCAGATGCCAGATCCCCGAGGGCTGTTCAGCGCCCTTCACCCAGGGTGGGGGAGCGGAAGGCGTCGGCGAGGGACCCGGCCGCCGCCTCGAGACCGGGGCGCTCGGCGAGATAGTCGGCCGTCCAGGCCTGGGCCGCGGCGCGCTTTTTCCAGGAGTTGCTCACTCACGCTCGCGCGCAGGACATGCTGCACGGCCAGGCTGATGATCTCGGCGCGGGCGACGGCGTGCTCGTACGTCATCGGGGCCCCCACGGGACCCACGGCGCGCACCATCCCGCTGGCGGCGAACACGCTGTCGGGCTCCATCACCTCCCGCACCGCGTCCACCAGTTCGGCCCGCCCTCGTGGGGTCAGGGCTTGGCCGTTGCCCAAGTCGGTGACCAGCCGCACCAGGCGGATGCGCGCCGTCGGCGTGGCCAGCGGGTGGTTGATCTGTCCCAGCAGTCCCACGGCCCCATCGCGGGCGACGTCCTTGTTGCGCTGGCCGCGCCCGAGCCAGGTGGAAAACGCCCGCTGCGCCCGCTGCACGGCCACGTACTCCTCGCCCCACCACAGCCACACGGCCAGCGGGATTTGGGCAAGGGAGTTCAGCTCCGGCGATCGGCGGCGGTTGGCGAGCACGATGAGCAGCAGCCTGCGCTGATGGACGCTGTGCAGGGCCTTGTCGGAGCCGCGGTGCAGGGTGCGCACCTGCGGGCTGCCCAGGATGCCCTTGGCGTGCCGGTGTCAGGTCAGTCGGTGTACACCTCGGCCAGGTCCACCCTCACGAACGACGCCGTCGACTGGACGGTGTGGTCGCCTGCCACCCGGATCCGCAGGGTGTGCCGGCCGGAGGCGAGTTCGGGGCTGACGTACTGGACGGTCTCACCCGTGCGGACCGCCCCTCGACGGTCGCGCAGGTGGTGACCGCGGCGGCACAGCCGTCCCAGGCCGACGAGCAGTCGGTCGCGATGCTGGTGGAACGGGCCCGTTCGGAGGGGCGGCAGAGTCCGGCCTGCGTTCCGGGGCGTCAACTGCCTGCCCACGGCTGCACCGTGGTCGTCACGGGCGTCCCGGTGCGGGCCGATTCCTCGCAGGCCAGCGCCAGCAGGTGATCCTGGCAGCCGTCGGCCAGCGGGTACGGTTCCGGGCCGGCGTCCCGTACCCACGCGCCCGTCCGGCACAGCAGATCCACGACGGCGAGGTCGTCCTCGGACAGGCTCGCGCCCACGTACTCGTTGCGCCACACCACGTCTCCGTCGAAGGAGATGTGGTGGACCTCGGACCCCTCCAGGTTGAGGTCGGTGCCGGTACGGCGGCGCGTCAGCGCGGACTCCACCGGAGTGCGCGGGTCGGCCATCCGCACCACCGCGTCGTCGACGATCTCGCCGAGCGACCCCCGCACCACGATCCGGCGGGCCCGCAGCGGGTTCCACCACTGGTTGTCCGTGAAGTCGTAGAGCGCCGTACGGGCCGCGCCGAAGTCCAGCAGGGCGAGGGTGGTGACGGCGTCCTTCGGAGTCAGGTCGTCCGTCCATCCGGTCGGCGTCAGCGGGTCAGCCAGAGGGGCGGTGAAAGCCCGCGCGGTGACGGTCGAGGGTCCGAAACCGACGCCCAGCGTGTGCCGGATCAGCGACATCGCGTGGTACATGTGCGTCGAGGACACCTGCACGGAGCTGACCTCGCCGATCACTCCTCGCCGTACGAGGGCGAGCCGGGCGGCGTGGCCCGGCATGAGTGTGTACTGCTCCGCGACCTGGACGAGGGCGCCGCCCCCTTGGCGCTTCGCGGCGCCCACGGCGTCCCACAGCCGGCCGAGTCCCTGCATGTCGGGTGCGGGCGGGGTCTCGGCGAGCACCGGTGTCCCGTGCTCGACGAGTTCCTGTACGACGTGCGGCGTGACCTCCCACGGCACCGAGGGGATCACGAACTCCGGTGCGGTGCCGCATAGTTCGTCGACCGTACGGAAGGTCGGCACGCCCCATTCCGCCGCCACGCGGTCGGCGCGGTCGGCGGAGCGGGTCACCACACCGGCGACCGCGAGTCGTTCGGGCAGCGCTCGTGCCAGCCGTACGAAGAACTCGGCCCGCCAGCCGCTTCCCACGATGCCGAACCGTATGGGTGCTGCGCTCACTGCCCGCTCCTCCCGCATCAGGGCGGCAAGTGTAGATGATCAATTCCAAGGGGTGCCTGCGGAGACGAGAACGAGAGTGTCCAAGATTGTTTTGTGACGAACGACGTGGCCACCCTCGCGACAGCACGCTATGCGACGACCGACGACATGAGCAGTACACCTACCTCGTGTTGACCGGCCCGGACGGCGAGCAGGACTTCGCCCACATCCGAGGCGGCACCCGACTGCTCCTCAATGGCCTGAGGCGGGCGGTCGAGGAAACACGCCAGTGGGCCCCTGCCGGCCTCCGCGACCCCGAGAACTGACCGGGCGGGCACACCAGCCCATCCCGGGGGCGAAGCCGTGAAGCGGTCTCGGTTCACTCGTCGGCTTCCGCGTTCTGGCAGTGGTGCCGTGACGGGCACGGCCGGAACGAGACCTTGGGCCGCCAAAGTGACGTGCGAACCGTGGTCGGCAGGCCGTAGCGTCTTGGGATGAGCAGCTTCGACACGCATCGGAGACGGGTCTGCGACTAGGGCCTGCCGACGCGTGTGGGGCACGCGAATCTGCGGTTGTGCCTCGTCGACTTCGCGCCTCACGGGTTCCGTGCCGGCTATCACCACCTCTGCCTCCGTGCGGGCATTCCCAGGAGAAGATCACGTCCCGTGGAGTGGTGTAGCTGGGCAGGGTCCCGGAACGCGCGGGTGTCTGCTCGGGGCGTTCATCCGCTGACTCTGTCTGCTCCCTGAACAGGGGCAGGCCATCACGTAAGCCTCCCTGGTGAACGGGCAGTTCAGCCGGAGGAGCCAGGCGTCGTTGCCATCGGATGGCGAGGCGTTTGAGCTGGTGGAGGAGGGCGAGGGCCTGCTTGACGACGTAGCGGAGTCTGTGAAGCTCCGCCTGTCGTTCGCGAAGTTCAGCCGTGTGGCGTGCCTGCTACCGGTTGGCCACGAGGAAGTCCTCCAGGATCTCGACAAACCGCGCCGGCTGCTCCTCGGCCGGGTAATGGCCGCAGTCGTCGAGGACGACCTCCGTGACGTCGTCGGCCGCCAGCCGCATCGTCTGGGCGGCATTCGCGCCGCTCCACAGTGCGCCGCCTACGGCGAGCACCGGCAGCGTCAGCCGGGTCTTGCTGCGCTGCTCGTTCTGCGCGATCGTCTCGTCCAGCGCCCGGTAGTACGCGAAGCTCGCCCGCAGCGCGCGGGGATGCGCGGTGATCGCGTCGACGTAGACGTCGACGGCGTGCGCGGGGATCGCGGTCGGCGTGGCGGCCTTGGTGGCGAACTGCCAGCCGAAGAAGAGCCGTTCCCGTCCCTGGACCAGTTCCTCGTTGAGGTCGTCGAGCCGGTTGAAGCCGAACTGCCAGAGCTTCAGGTTGGCCGCGGCCGGGCCGAAGAACGGCGGGGACGGCGTGAGGCCGGGGATCACTGCTTCGAGGATGGCGAGCCGGCTCACCCGCTCGGGGTGATCGGCGGCGAGGGCGTATCCGGTCCACGTGCCGATGTCGTGGCCGACCACGTCGAACCGGTCGTGCCCGAGCGCGGTCATCAACGCGACCAGATCGGCGGCCAGCGTGCCGGCGTCGTACCCGTCGTCGGGCTTGTCGGAGAGCCCGGCCCCGCGCGAGTCGACGGCGACGACGGTGTGCTCACGGGCGAGGGCGGGCATCACTTCCCGCCAGGCGTACCAGGTCTGGGGCCACCCGCCGATCAGCAGCAGCGGCGGGCCATCCCCGCCGGTGACCGCGTGCAGCCGCAGTCCGTTGACCTCCACGAGCCGGCTGGTGAAGACGTCGAGGAATCCGTCAGGCAGCCGCAGCGAACTCAAGCTTGTCATGCTGGCGACCCTACCTATCTTTGAACGATCGGTACAAGATGTGTAGGCTGACGGACCATGGCAGGCCGCAAGCAATTCGACGTGGACGAGGCGCTACGACGTGCGATGCACGTCTTCTGGCGCTGGGGTTATTCGGAGGCCTCGATCGATCGCCTGGCCGAGGGCACGGGCCTGGGCCGGGGCTCGCTCTACGGCACCTTCGGCGACAAGAGCGCCCTCTTCCGCAAAAGCCTCCAACGGTACGCGCAGACCTACCACCCGCTGTACGAGCAAGCACTGTCCGGTCCCCACCCGGACCCGAGCGCCGTTGTGGCCGCCTACCTGCAGGTCGCCCTGAACCGCATCGCCGACCCGACGGTCCCGGATGGCTGCCTGCTCACGGTGTCGGCAACGCAGTTCCCGGCGCTTGACGCGGAGGGCCGGGCGGTGGTTCGCGCCATGATCGACGGTTTGCGGGCGAGGCTGGAGCAGGCGTTGCTGGCGGCGGGGGCCGGTGAGCAGGAGGCGGCAGAGCTGGCGTTGTGCACGCTGGCGACGAACAAATCTCTGGCGGTGCTGAGCCGCGCCGGCTTCTCGGGCGAAGACCTGGCAACCGTCGCGGCAGCCGCCGCCAAGAATGCCGAGGCTCTGCCGAACCGGCCGGCCGAACCGCCGGGGCCGCGATAGGCGGGAAGGCTCGTTCGCGTCCGTGCCACCGCCGCGACACGAGGCTGGTGAACCCGTCTCTGATCAAAGGGCTCCGGGTTCAGTGGTGTTTCGAGCTGGCCCGGCCTCGGTCGACCGGCGACGGCCCCGTGTGCTGTCCCCTCTTAGCGCTCTGACATGGGAGGAGTCGACCACACAGCGGGACCAGTCCAGGCGCGAGGCCGCATTCAGTTCGGCCGGCAGGACCTCGTGCAGCCGTTGCTACAAGCCGGCCTCGTTCCAGTCCCGCAGACGGCGCCAGCACGTCATGCCCGACCTGAACCCCAACTCTTGCGGCAGGTACTGCCACTGGATTCCGGTGCGCAGCACGTACAAGACCCCGTACAGCACCTCACGGTTCGGCAATGCCTTGCGGCCGAGATACCGGAACCTGCGCTCGCGCTGCGGCGGCAGCGGCTCCAGGCGGTGCCACAGCTCATCAATTCACTCCGTGCCGCCTCCGGGTTGGGCGGCGTCGAGTTCGGTACGCGCCGTGGAGGCGACCATGCGGAGGGCGGAGTCCGCCGCGTACTCCAGCCAGGTCCTGGCCTCGTCGGTTTCCCCGGATTGTCTGAGCGACATGGCGAGGTTGTAGGCGGCCGTCGGTGCGTAGACGGCGTGCCCGGTCTCGATGGCCCGGCGGTACGCCGCCTGTGCTCCCGCCGTGTCACCCTGTGCGCCGAGATGTGTGGCAAGGCCGGTGGCGGCCTCGGCTGCAAACTCGACGGCCGGCGACGCCATGACGCGTTCCCACATCGCACGTGCCTGGTCGCTGCGGCCCATCTCCGCAAGCGTCTTCGCCAGCACCGCTACCACCTGGGGCTGGTCCTTCTCTTTGACGGTGTTCCATGCGGCGTCGGCGCCGGCCTCGTCGTGGCGAGCCGAGCGGGGGTTGCCCAGGTTGAGGGCCGTCCAGGAGCCAGCCTCGGGGTGTCCGGACTCCAGCGCGCTTCGCCATGCCGCCTCCGCGCCCGCCTCGTCGTGCTCTTTCCCCAGCAGGTTGCCCAGGGCGAGGGCGCCCCAGGGAGCGGCCGCCTGGTGGCCGGAGGTCACAACGTGCCCCTGCCGGCCAGCAGGACATGGCGGCCCGCCTTGCCACCCCGACAGGACGGGCCCACTACCGTCAACGCAGTGCCCTGGTCGAGCCGGGATTCGCCCAGATCTTCCAACGCTTCGGACGACACCTCAACTACCGCGGCCACAACGCGGTGGACGCCGAGATCAAGCTCCTCGGCACAGTGCACAACCTCAACAAACTCATCAAGCACACGCCCAAGAATCGCTCTTGACCTTCACCGGGCAAGAGCCGTGCGACAGCCTCTGCCTGTTCTCACAAAGCCCGCGAAACCCTCTCGCCCCGGGCCGGGACGCCCGCCCGGCCGCCGCAACAAGCGGAAGACCCCCGTCTACGACGTAGGCAACGCCCTGCTCGAAGGCAGCCAACGAACAGAAGAGCGGTGAACCGAACACCCCGCCCCCTGACCGCCACAGGTTTCGTCTCAAGCTTAGAGAGCAGCGTCAAGCACGTTCAGAACACGATCGATTTCCTCGGCAGTGTTGTAGTGACTCAGGGAGAGCCGGATGACACCCTGGTCGGGATTGATCGACAGCGCCTTCATCAGTCGGACTGCGTCGTATGGGCCGCAGCCGCAGTTGATCCCTGCGGCAATGAGCTTGTCGTAGACGTCCTGGACCGGCTGGCGGGATGTGTGGAAGGCGAACGTCGGCATCCGCACGGTGTGGTCCGCGGAGTGACTGCCGATGAGGCGCACCCCTTCACGTTTGGTCAGCAGGTCGGCAAGGGGGAGCATGAGGATCTGCTCCTGCTGGCCGAAAAGGGCGAATGCGGCTCGCACCACCTCCACGTCCGCGACACCCGTAGCGGGGCCGACGTGGTGTTCGTAGACGGCACGGTAATAGTCGACCATGCCTGCTGCAGCGGCGATCTCGGCGTGGTTCGGGCCAGCCGGGGTCAGCCGGTAGGTCGGCATGTGCCCGTTGAAGAAGTGACCCTGGTTGGGGATTTTCGCGAGTTCGGCTGCCTTGGCGTACATGATTCCGACGTGGGGGCCGAACGTTTTGTAGGCGCTGTAGAGGTAGAAGTCACAGTCCAGGGCGCGAACGTCGATCGCCGCATGCGGTGCGTAGGACACTCCGTCGACCACCAGTCGTCCGCCGACTGCGTGCACCAACTCTGCGATCTCGCGGATGGGGTTGATGGTCGCTGCCACGTTGGAGGCGTGGTTGACCGTCACGAGCCGGGTCCGGTTGTTGACCAAAGCCTTGAGGTCTTCCAGGTCGAGGAGCCCCGTCGTAGGGTCGACGCTCCACTCCTTGACGACCAGGCCAGTCTGCGCGAGTCGGCGCCAGGCGCCGATGTTTGCCTCGTGGTCCTGGTTGGTGACGATCACTTCGTCGCCTTCGGTGAGTTGCTCACGGATGGCGTGCGAGAGGATGTAGGTGTTCTGGGTGGTCGAGGGCCCGAACATCACCTCATCACGGTCTGCATTGAGCGTCGCCGGGACGAGGGCTTTGGCCCGGTCCATCGCCTCTCCGGCTCGCCGAGACGGATCGCCCGCGTAGTAGGGCTGCACCTTGGAGTCCGTGTAGAACTGCACCAGCAAGTCGCGTACCTGCCGGGCGGCGTAGCTGCCGCCGGCATTCTCCATGTGGATCCAGTTCGCGAGGGCTGGGGCGGCGAAGGCGGGAAACTGCTGCCGGGCCCATTCGATGTCGAAGCCGGGCGTATCGGTCGCGGACTCGGCCGGACGTGCGTTTTCAGAGATGGACATGTCGGGTGCCTTTCAGTGTGTCGATGTGACGTGCCGTCTCAGACCGTCCGGTCATTTGGCCAGCATCACGTGCTTGGTACGCGAAAACTCCTCGATCGCGTACGCCGATTGCTCGCGTCCGTTCCCGGAGGCTCCGAAGCCGCCCCAGGGCATCTCGTTCGCAAGCACCAGATGGGAGTTGAGCCATACGGTCCCGTAGTCGAGCTCCTCGACTACGCGAAGGCCGCGGCGGCCGTTCTCGGTCCAGACGGAGGCCGACAGGCCGTAGCGGCTGTCGTTGGCCTTGTCGATGGCCTCCGCCTCGCCTTCGAACGTTTCAATGGTGACGACTGGGCCGAAGATTTCGGCCGTCGCGATCGCGGAGCCTGCGGGTATGTCGGTCAGGATCGTCGGCTGAAAGAAGAATCCTGGGCGGCTGATGTCTCTGCCTCCTCCGAGGACCGCGGTGGCGCCCCTTTCGATGGCGTCTTGCACGAGGGCGTCCACTCTGGCCAGGTGCTGCTCGCTGACCAGCGGACCGAGTTCTATCTCTTCGCCGTCACCAGGGCCTCCCGAGCGCAACGTCGCGACGGTGGCCTTGAGCTCGTCGGTAAGCTGCTTGGCCACCGACGCCTCGCACAGCACTCGCGTTGCGGCTCCGCACTCCTGGCCGGCGTTCCAGTAGGCGGCGGTACGCAGTGACTGCGCTACGCCGGTGAGGTCGGCGTCGCCGAATACGATGACGGGCGCCTTGCCGCCGAGTTCCAGGTGGACGCGTTTGAGGGTTGCCGCTGCACTGGCCGCGACCGCCACTCCGCTGTCGACCGATCCGGTCAGAGAAATCATGTCGATCTCGGGATGCTCTGCGAGAGGGCGGCCGACACCGTCGCCGTCGCCCAGGACGACGTTGACCGCACCGGCCGGCAGCACTTTCGCCGCGAGCTCGGCGAAGAGAACGGTCGTGAGAGGGGTGAGTTCGGAGGGCTTCACGACGACCGTGTTGCCTGCGGCCAGGGCCGGGGCAACCTTCCACGCGGCCGTCAGCAGGGGGTAGTTCCAGGGGGTGATCGCTGCGACAACGCCGAGCGGCTGCCTGCGGATGAAGGAAAGGTGGCCTTCCGCGTATTCGTCCGCCCCCGGGGTGGTCCCGGTCCGGGCGGCGCCGGCCATGAGTCGGAAGGTGTCGACTACTCCCGGAATCTCATCGCGCGACGTCGCCAGCGGCTTGCCGACGTTCATCGACTCCAGCTGGGCGAGGAGTTCGGCGTTCTGCTGAATCAGGTCTGCCAGAGCGAACAGGGCGGTCGCGCGCTGGGCGGGGGTGCGGGCGCGCCATTCGGGAAAGGCCGTGCGGGCCGATGCCACCGCCCGGTCGACGTCACGGGCGGTGCCGAGGCCGATCGTCGCGATGGTCCTGCCTGACGAAGGATCCAGTACAGGATGGGTGCCGGCTTGGTCGCCCCGCTCGGTGATCCCGTCGATGACGTGTCCCAGCGGATCGCGTCGGAGATAGTCGATCAGGTCCGGCGACGGATAGGACGATGTGGCTTGCAAAATGGCCTCCTCAAGCGCGGTCCACCTCGACGAGCGTCGACCTTAAGCTACGTCTGCAAATATTTTACGTCAATGAATCTTACGGTCTGATCCGTGCGGCGGGATGGACTGTGCGGACGGCAGGCGCGCACGACAGGGGCCATCGCCAAGCAGGCTGGGTGCGGACGTGCCTATGTGCTGCACTGACGAGTTCTCTTGCCGTGGCGCCGCGCACGGCAAGGGGTAGGCAGGCAGTGGCTGCTGAACCCTTGAATTCAAATATTCGTACTTGTAGAGTTCAGGCCAGCCGGGCCCCCGTGGCCTCGCAGCTTCTCAACGTCCGGTCGGGTGTTGTCGCGGCACGACGACGGGCTACTGAATCGATCAGGAGAGTCCATGGCCAGAACCAAGCCTCAGAGCGAGAGCGGGCCTCGATGTTCACCGGCCGAGCCGGTGTTGGACACCGAGGGGATGCCGCGAGACGTGGGCTTCCTCGGGCTGCTGTGGACATCCGAAGCATCGATCATCGGGTCGGGGTGGCTGTTCGGCGCCCTCACAGCCACCGGCATCGCAGGACCGTCTGCCCTGATCTCCTGGGTGATCGGCACCTTGATCATCCTGCTCCTCGCCCTCGTCCACGCAGAACTGGGGAGCCTGTTTCCCGTGAGTGGGGGCACCAGCCGCTTCCCGCACTACGCGTTCGGCAGTCTCGCCGGCGCGACGTTCGGATGGTTCACCTACCTCCAGGCCGCAGCCACCGCGCCCATCGAGGTCCTGGCCGCGATCCAGTACGCATCCACCTACAAGCCGCTCGCCCGGTGGCACCTCTACGAGAACGGCGCGCTGTCGGGATGGGGCATCGCCCTGGCCGTCGTACTGATGCTCTTCTTCACGGTGGTCAATCTCATCGGCATCTCCTTCCTGTCCCGAGTGAACAGCTCGCTGACTTTTCTCAAGGTGCTGCTCCCGGTGCTCGCCATGATCGTTTTGGCGGTCGGACACTTCCACTCCGGCAACTTCACCGCTGGCGGCGGGTTCTTCGTACCGGGAGCGGCACTGAAATCGATCGTCGTCGCCGTGCCGGGAGCCGTGGTCTTCTCACTCATCGGCTTCGAGCAGGCGGTCCAGATCGGCGGTGAGAGCAAGAACCCGAAGAAGGACCTGCCGCGGGCCGTGATCGCATCGATCCTGCTCGGCTCGGCCATCTACATCGGCGTCCAGATCGCCTTCATCGGCGCGCTTGACCCGGCCCTCCTGGCCCACGGTCGCACGTGGGGGGGCCTGGTCGATCCCACAACGACGAACCCCGCTCTCACGGCTCTGCAAGGGGCGCCCTTCTACGAGGTGGCCACGCTCGCCGGAGTGGGCTGGCTGGCAGCCCTGCTGCGGCTGGACGCCGTCGTCTCACCGTCCGGCACCGGCCTGATCTACCTGACAACCACGTCGCGAGTCAGCTTCAGCCTCTCCAAGGGCGGTCACCTCCCCAGTGCCTTCGAGAAGCTCTCCGGCAGACGGTCCGTACCGGTGTTCGGGATCATCGTGTCGACGGTCATCGGCCTGCTCTTCCTCCTGCCCTTCCCGAGCTGGGGTTCTCTCGTCAGCACCGTGGCCAGCGCATCGGTGCTGATGTATGCCGGAGCGCCGCTCGCTCTGGGGGCGCTGCGGTCGCAGAAGCCCGACCTGCCGCGGGCCTACCGGCTTCCCGTCGCACGCGTCTTGGCTCCGTTGGCTTTCGTCATGGCCAACTTCATCGTCATGTGGTCGGGCTGGGGGACCTATACAACGCTGATGCTTGCCCTGCTCATCGGATATGCGCTGATGGCAGTCTCGGCCGCCCTGGGCCTCAATTCCGACCGGGTGCCGCTGGACTGGTCCGCAGCGGTGTGGCTGTTCCCTTACCTCGTCGGCCTGGGTGTGATCATCTACTTCACCCAGTACGGGCCGGGTGCGGTCCTGCAGGGTGTAGGAGTGTTCGAGGGGCTCTGGGTCGGCGGCCAGGGAGGCCTTGGCCTGGGCTGGGACATGCTGGCGATGGCTGCATTCAGCCTGGCCATCTACTACACCGCCATGACCCGGAAGCTCCCCTCCGAGCAGGTCGACCAGAACGTCCAGGACGTATATCCCCTGCCGCTGGACGCCTGAGGCAGGAACACAGCAGACTTCCGCCTCGCGCGGACGCGCAGCTCATCGAGGGAAGGTCGAGCAGACAGTGGCCGCGACTGGCCGCACCCGTCCTCTCGGCGTGACCAGCCGGGCCCATTCCGACAGGAGGGGCCCGGCTGACGCGATCGTGAAGCCTGCCGCTCCCTCGCAGACGCTCTCAGCCGCCGCCGGATCGCCCGGCGCCGCAGGAGCTTGAGCACTTGCCCGACGGCCCACCGGGACCACGGCCAACAGTAAAATCATCGATAGTAAACATTTACGGGCCGCCAGCTGACGGCCGGGGACGTCGGTATCCAGGTGAGGGGCAGAACAGACGATGAAGCAAGGGGTCGTGAACTACGTGGCCGAATCAGAGGGCGCCCTTTCTGCACCGACGCGTCGCGCGCTCTTCGGGACCCTGACACCCACTGACACTGCCTCTGCCGTCGTACGACGGCTGCGCGCGACGATCGGCCTGGGCTTCCTGTCAGACGGAGACAAGCTGCCCCGCGAGTCGGACCTGGCCAAGCAGCTCGGCGTCACCAGCTTCACCCTGCGCGAGGCACTCGGCATCCTGCGGGATGAAGGACTCATCATCACCCGCGCTGGCAAGAACGGCGGAAGTTTCGTCCAGCGGAGCACCGCGACAACCGACCTGGCCGGTGTTGAACTGGCGCAGATGTCGTCTGCAGAGCTGCGCGACCTGGGCGACTGGCGGCGGATGCTCACCGTGCAGGCGGCAGCCCTGGCCGCACACCGGGCTTCCGACGCGAACGTCGAGCGGCTGAACCAGTACGCGGGCCTCGTGGCCGCTGACAGCGACCTCGACCATGCCCGGCGCGCGTTCGGCCGATTCCATCTGGAGCTCGCCGCAGCCGCGCAGTCAGCACGGCTGAGCCGGGCCGAGATCACCATGCATGAGGAATTCGACTGGATCGCGAGTCTCCTGCTCACTGATCAGGCCGACCGCCGCCAGTGTGCGCGGGGAATGCGGACGATCACCGAGGCCGTACGCAGCCGGCAGCCCGAGGCTGCGCGCGCCGCCGCGGAAAATCATCTCTCCCAACTGGTGCGGAAGCTTGTTGCACGGCGCCTGGAACTCATCGCCGCACAACACGGCACGGCAGAGCAGGCAATGCAGGGCTTCAGTTCGTTCCCCGCCGAGGTGCGCAACTTCGCCGATCAGCTCCTCACTCAGCTGAGGCTGATCGCGGAAGCTGTCGCCGAACCGCTCGCGAGCAACATCAACCCGAGTGACCTGCACAACGTGGTGGGCCGGGCGGTGATGGCCCGCCTCAACGACATCGGGCCGGCTATCGACGGAATCGGTGTCCTGGCGGAGGTAGGCACCGTGGCCCAGCATCCGTACTGGCTGGACTGGTGGCACTGCACGAAGACAGGGCCGTTCGAGCGCGACACTCGCCACGTGCTGGATCCTGAACGTGACGACTTCTACGACTACGAGCTCAAGGAATTCATCGCCCGCCCCCGGACGCACCGTGCTCCGTGGGCCACGGGGCCGTACGTCGACTACGGAGGAGTGGACGACTACTCGATGACGTTCTCCTACCCCATCTCGCACGACGACCAGTTCCTGGGCATCTCAGCGATCGACGTGCTGGCAGCGGACATGGAAAGGCACTTCGCTCCCTGGCTGGCCCAGGCAGCGGGGACCTGCCTCCTGCTCAACTCCGAATCCCGCGTGATCGTCTCGAACTCGGCCACCCACAACGTCGGGGACGTGGTGAGAGCCACGGCGGGACTGCATGTGGTCCCTCTCGACATCTTCGAATGGTCCCTGGCGACCGCCCCATGATCCTCCCCGTGCCGGAACATGCGTGCTTGATACGGGCACGAGACAGAGCGTGAACCGCCTCTGGGCGCCGACAGGATGAAAGCCGCGCCGCGGTGTGGTGCTGCCGACGGACGTCGTGCCCCTTCTCTCCCTCTCACCTTCAGAACGCGGGCTGCAGGGCCATCGTCTTCAGCGCGCGAATCACCGGCGCGGATTCGAGAGCGCCGTCGATGTCGCCTGACGGCAAGCGGGTGCTCTTTGGTGCCCACGGTGATCTCGAACTATGGGACATTGCCACGGGTAAACGCCTGCAGGAACTGCGCGTACACCGGCTCCCGATTTACAAGACCTTGATCAGTGCCGACGGCCGTGTCGGCGTGTCCGCGGCCGCCTATTCGATACGGCTGTGGGATCTCGATAGCGGTGAGTGCCGACTTAAGATTTTCATCAATGACCTACAGCCGCTGTGCATGAGTCCGGTCGACGACCTTCTTGTGGCAAGCCTCAGGGGGCGTTCATGGACACCGCCGAATCCGCACGTACCTGTCGAATCAACCAGCGATGCGGATTGGAGGGGGCGTGACCAACCGGGCATTCGCATGTGGAACTCGGCAGGCGAGTGTGTGCGGGAGTTCGAAACCGGACTCGACGTGACGTGCGCCGAGTTCAGCCCAGATGGGCGCTTCATCTTCGCGGGCGCCGGCAACGGCAAGATCACAGTCTGGGGCGCCATGGATGGCGAACTCCTGCAGACTCTCGAAGGACGCCAGCAATCCGTCACAGATATCCGATTCACACTCGACGGGCGTTGCGCCCTCTCGGGAGACAAAGATGGCACCTTGCGGCTGTGACGGCGGTCAGTAGATACTCCCCGTAGGCGGTCACTTAGCGCCCTACTCATGCCAAGGATTGCCCCACGGACGGCTAGATATCTCCCCGGACCTGGACCGATACCGGTCAGCGAAGCTGGTCGGTGTGAAGAACAGCAGGGAGATCATGGAGATCCTTGAGGCATACGACCTCACGGGGAGTTACCGAGCGGCGGCCGAGCTGGCCGGCTGCGACCACCACACGGTGGCCCGGTATGTGCAGGCTCGGGCCGAGGGCAAGAGCCCGACCGAGCGGCAGCACCGGGCCCGCCCGATCGACGAGTACCTCGCGAAGATCGAGGAGTTGGTGGTGAACTCCCACGGCCGGATCCGCGCCGACGTTGTGCACCGGCGGATCACGGCGATGGGCTTCACGGGCGGGGAAAGGACCACCCGGCGGGTGGTCGCGGAGGTCAAGGCGAGCATGCGGGCCGGATCGCGGCGGGTCTACCGGCCATGGATCACCGAGCCCGGGTTGTGGCTGCAGTGGGCATGGTCCCACTGCTCATGTTCTGCTGATCGCCTACGTCTACTGAGAACACCGGGCTCATTCATCTGAGTCCTGTCCCGTAAATGATCTTTGACTCGTTGGGGACGTGGTCGGTGGCCTGTCCGGCCGCTCGCCTATCCGGCGAGGTGGAGGTTATGCAGGCGGGCGATGCCGCGCATGGCGTGGTGGGCGCCGTCGCCCTTGAGGCGGCAGTCGCGGAGGATCTTCCAGGTCTTCATGCGGGCGAAGACGTGCTCGACGCGGGCTCGGACCTGTTTGTGGGACTTGTTGTGGGCCTGTTTCCAGTCGGGCAGGTCTTCGCTTTTGCGGCGACGGTGAGGCATCACGAGCCCGGTGCCTGGATAGCCGCCGTCGGCGATCGTCATGGTCTTGCCGACGGTGGCCTTCGCGCCCGACTCCTCCCATGCCTTGCAGTCGTTGCGGTTGCCGGGTAGGGGCCGGCCGACCACCACGACGAGCCGGGTGTCGGCGTCGATGACGACCTGATGGTTGGTGGAGTACCTGTAGTTCTTCGATTGTTCGGCGATGCTGTGGTCGCGGGTGGGAACCAGGGTGCCGTCCACGATGAGCACCGTGCCCTTGCGGAAACGCTGTCGCTGCTTGAGCGCGAGCAGTGGGCCGGTGCGGACGACGATCCGGTCGGCTGCGGACTTCGAGATACCGAACAGCAAGGCGAGCTGCCGCAGCGTCAGGTTGGTGCGCCAGTAAGCGGCGAGGAGCAACACCCGGTCTTCCAGCGGTAGCGACCATGGACGTCCCGGCCGCAGCACTTCGGCTCCCTCGCGGCGCAGCATCGTGATCAGCCTGCGGAAAGCGCGCGGGTCCAGCCCGGTGGAGGGGGCTATCCAAGACGGCTCCGACGCCGTGATCACTGCAGTCACATCAAGATCGTCCCACCACCCCGGAGCCCGAACTTACGGAGATCCCTACGCCGGAATTTCACTGGGCGGTCGCGTCATCAGCCGATACCGTGCGACGCAGAACCAAGGGGGATGAGCTGGTGCGCCCAGTGCTGTTGGTGGATGTCGACGGACCGCTCAATCCGTATGCCGCGAAGCCGCACCGCCGGCCCGAGGGCTATCAGACGCACCGTCTCCTGACGCCTCGTTGGGAGACCGCCGAGCGGCGCCGGCTGACTGAGTGGGGGCTGCCGAACAAGCCCGTGAAACCGCTACGGGTCTGGCTCAACCCGAATCACGGCCCGGCGCTGGGTGCCCTTCCCTTCGACCTGGTGTGGGCGACCACCTGGGAGGAAGAAGCCAACGCTTTCATCGCGCCAGTCCTGGGACTGCCTGAGCTGCCCTTCATTCCCTGGTCCTCACCGCGGGCTCAGCCCGGCGACGGTGTGTTCTGGAAGACGCCTGAGATCGGCGCGTGGGCGAAAGGCCGGGCGTTCGCCTGGATCGACGACGAGATCACGGAGGCCGATAGTGCCTGGGTGAAGGAACACCACGACGGACCCGCCCTACTGCACCGGATCGACCCCCGACGCGGCCTCGCCATCGACGACTTCGCCGCGCTGACGGCATGGTGACGCTCGGAGGGGGGCTTGTTGGTGTATGGGGTGTCGGCTGGCCTGGTGTGTTGCTGGTTCGCTGAGAGGTGGGGTGGGCGGCTTTGGTGGGGAGGCCGGGGTGCGTGGGCTGGGGTTGTCGCTTGTGTGCTGAGTGTGGGTGGGTTCGTTGGAGGTAGCTTTGGCGTGAAAAGGCTCGGCGTGTGTTTGTGCTGGTGAGGGCTGTTCTGCCTGCTCGGCGGGTGGGGCTAACGGGTGCGTGTGGGGCGGTGGTGGGTTTCGGCGAGGTGGTCGAGGCGGATGGTGTCGAGGAGGGTTTTGGTGATGCGTTCGGTGATGGCGGTGATGGCGGTGATGGCGGTGATGGCGGCTTGGCGGATGAGTCGGGTGAGGGATCCGATGCGGCCGGCGGTGCGTTGGTGGAGGTAGGGGGTGTGGCGGGGGAGGGTGCCGGGTGTGTGGTGGGTGAGGTCGAGGTTGTTTTCGATGTCGGTGATGACGTCGCGGAAGGGGTGGCGTGATCCGTGGCGGGGGGGGAGGGGGCCGCAGGTGATGAGGGTGGCGCGGCCGGCGAGTTGGGCGCCTCTGACGCCGGTGAAGAGGGGGGTGTCGGGGAGGTTGATGCCGGCGTAGACGAAGGTGGCGGCCAGGCGTTCGGTGAGGTCTTTCAACAGGTCGGCGGCTTGGGCGCCGGTGGTGGTGCGGGGGTTGAGGCGGTGGATTTCGTCGATGAGGACGAGTTGGACACCGGCCTGGGTGTAGGTGTGGCAGACGGCTTCGGTGATCTGGGTCTGGGTCATGCGGGTGGTTACGGGGATGCCGAGGTAGCGGGCGAATTCGGTGATGAGGGTTTTCGCGGTGGCGCCGGGCGGGACGAGGACGTATGCGACGGGTACGGCGGTGTGGGCTGTTTGGGGCGGGGCGGGGTTTTTGCGGGTGTGGGCGAGGTGGCAGGCGCGGCCGACGTGGAGGAGGGCGGTCGTTTTCCCGGCGGCGGCGGGGCCGGTGACGATCAGTGAGGGGCGGGCGGTGGCCTGCTGGTGGCGGCCGAGGATCATCAGGGTGCGGGTCTGGGTGGCGAGTTCGCTGATGGCGGGGGTGCGGATGGTGACGAACGCGGAGTGGTAGGCGAGGCGTTCCTCGCGGCTGCGGGGTGGATCGCCGGGCTGGGGCGGGGCGGGCGGGTCGGTGGTGGCGAAGCGGTGCCAGCCCTGCCAGGTGGTCAGGGGCCAGGACGGCCCGGCCGCACCGTGGTGCTCTGTGCCGTCGCTTCCGGCCGGTGCGGTGCTCTGGGTTTGCCGGTGGGGGCGGGGGGGCACCACTTGTCGGCTTCCTCGTGTGCGTCGTAGAGCCCGAATCCCGTGTACGGGGCGGGGAGATGGGTTGCGTCGTCTTCGGTGTCGGGATGGTCGTCGAGGTCGTCGATGCTGTCGTCCTGGTCCCACTGCCCGGCGTTGCCGGCGCTCGCGTCGCTGCCGTCTTCCGGCGGGCGGGCTGCGGGGCGGGGGAGGGCCGTGGTGCGGGCCATGAGGGCCTGTTCGGTTTTGGTGGCGTGGCCGCTGTGGACGCGCCGCATGAGCTGGTCGAGGGCGTCGGCGAGATCGGCTTCATGCTGCTCGCTGTCACTGTCGCTGTGGTTGCCGTGCAGGGCGAGGGTTCTGATGTGCTGCCAGGTGCGGTCGTCGAACGGCTGGTGGACGTGATCGCGATGGATCCAGCCGATCTCGGTCAGCTCGCCGTCGGGCAGACGCACCCAGATCTGGCGGACGTCGTGCGGGTTGTGGTGGATTTCCCATTTCCCGTTGCGGCCGGCGACCGGGGAGGGCCGGCCGCGGTAGGAGGCGAGGAGGTCCGCGTCGTAGGTGCGGTGGTGGATGCGGATCCCGGAGGCGGTGATGGCCTGCCAGCGCACGGGCAGCAGTTCGAGGTAGTCGCGGCCGGTCAGCGGGACGGGCACGTAGCCGGCGACGGCGATCAGGGCGGCCCACATCTGGTTGGGGGTGAGGGCCTTGCGGGGCATCATCGGGGGGCGCAGGCCTTCGTGGGGGCGGTGGTGGTAGTGCACGAGCCATTCGTCGAGGAGGTCTTGCAGGTGGGGGACGCTGTAGCAGGCCTCTTTCTCGGCGTCGGGGCCGCGGCGGGTGACGTCGGATCCGGTGTAGCCGGGCAGGTGCTGGCAGAACAGGTGGTTGATGGTGCCGAAGGCGCGCTCCACGATGCCTTTGGCGGTGGGAGCGTGGGGCGGGGCGTGCTGGACGCTGATGCCGAGGCTCTCGCAGGCGGCGGTGAATGCCCGGGAGACGAAGACCCTGCCGCGGTCGACGACGATCGTCTCCGGTAGCGCGATGGGCCGGGCAGCCGCGCCGGCCAGGCGCTCGTCCAGTGTGGCCAGCCGCTGGTGGGGCAGTGCCCGGTTGTGGTCCATGCGCAGGATGTTCGGCCAGGTGGGGCGGGCGGGGTGGGGGGGCGGCCATCTCCGCGAGCAGCAGGGCCGCATCCACGGCCTTGGTCGCGCTGGGGCACAGGACGGCGGCGAGGATGGCGCGGGTGGCGACGTCGATGGCGATGGTGAGTTCGGGGCGGGCGAGGGTGCCGTCGTCGAAGAGGGCGAGGACGTCCAGGCGGGTGGTGTCGACCTGGACCTGTTCGCCGGGCCGCAGCGCCCTGGTGGGGGTGAAGGCCCGCCCCTCGAAGCTGGCGGGAAGGGACCGGACGGGGCCGGTGGGCAGTTCGCCGGGGCGGGCGAGGGCGGTGACGAGCCGGTACAGGGTGGCCTGGGACGGCGCGGGCACGGTGCCCGGGCCGTGCCGGTCCTGAAGGATCTGGTTGATCAGGGGGAACAGGCCGTTGATGGTGCCTCTGGAGCGGCCGCGCCGGCGGCGCAGCGCCTCGCGGACCGCGGCGGCGACCCGCTCGTCGGCCCGCCCCGTGGGGCTGGGGGTGCGGGTGGTGCGGTGGTCGAGGAGCCCCCACAGGCCTTGCTTGCGGTAGGCAAGTCGCATGCGCTGCACGGTGGTGCGTGAGACGCGGCCGAAGCCGAGCGCGGTCAACTCCTCGGCCTTGGCCTGCTCCCGCTCGGCCAGCGTGTGCTGTGCGGGGTCGTACTGCGGCCGCACGGATCCTTCACTGCCGGGCCCGCCGGCAAGGCCGCATTCGACTTCCCGTACGTGCCGCTGCCAGGCCAGTGCCTTCTCGCGTGCCGCGGCGGGGGCGGTCTCGAACAGCCCCCACTGCGGGGCCGCCTGGGGTGCGTCGGCTCCGATGACGGTGAAGCCGGGGTCGGCGAACAGGTGCCCGGCGAGCACTACTTGGCCGCCGCCGTCCGGGCCGACGAGGTGGATGTCCTGCCCGGCCAGGGCGACCACCTGCCACCGCACGCCGCGGAAGCGGACATGCGCCCCGACCCTGACCGCTGGCCGGGCGTTGCGCCGCGTGCTCACCCGGCACCTCCCGTCGTGCCGGGGCTGCTCCAGCCTCGCGGGCCGACCAGGACGCGTTCGTGCAGCGGCGTCTGCAGGCCTGTCGTCAGTTGGCCGTGCCACAGGGCGTGGAAGACGGCGGGCAGGACTTCGATCGGGTCGCCGGCCGCTTCGGCGCCCTCGATCAGCGGCCGCGGCCGGGCGAACTCCTCGAGGACTGCCGCCAGCAGGTCGGTTCGGCCGGCGTTGCGGGGGTGGCGGTAGCCGGCCAGCCATTTCAGGTTGGCGGCCAGGACGTCGTCGAGCGGTTCAAGACGCCGGTAGCTCCAGCCGATGTCCGCGCACGCCGCAGCCACCGCCCGTGCGGACTTCAGGGCGCGGTCGCCGCCGGCGTCGGGGTGGCTGGGGCAGTCGGCCAGCAGGGCGGTGCCGTCGCTATAGCGGGCGAAGAGCTGCGGTACCCAGGAGCGGACCTGGCCGCGGCCGGTGCGCCACAGCAGCCGCACCGGCCGCCCCGCCAGGGCGCTCACGCGCGGGTCGCGGTCCAGGACCATCAGCTGGATGCGCATCGCGTTCGAGCCGGCGGCCACGTGCCGTCCGGTCGTCGCCGACCACCACAGGCCGGGCCCCCACCGCCGCCCCGGGATCACCGGGAACGCGGACACCGGCGGCAGGTCCTCGAAGGCCACCGCCAGGGCGGCGTCCACCCACCGCTGCTGGACCACCTGCCCCACGGGATCGAGGAAGACCGCCTCGAACCCCGCGCCCCGGTCCGCCGTCACCCGCATCGCCCGGCCGCCGGGCCCGGCTGCACCACCGTTTTGATCACCTGCTTCAGCCAAGCCCCATCCACAGGGAGCCATTGCGGTTTCCGGGATTCCTGCCACGAACGGGTACCGCGTGCGCTAACGGTTGACGAGGCCTCTGCCGGTCGCCCCGCGCGTGCCGGGCGGTTCTTCAGCCGTCGTCTTCCTGGCGGGCCGCCAGCATGTTCATCAAGGTGCCGGGAGACACGTCCGCCCACTGGGCGACCTCTTCCAGAGGTATCCCGGCGTTCGCGGCGGCCAGGGCGGTCCGCTTCCAGGCGTTGTCGATGAGGGCGGCGCTGTGGCGGAGGCTGCGCAGGAGCTGCTGGGCGACGTCGGCGGTCGGCCCGGTCTGTACCCCGCGCAGCTGAACGAGTTGTTCCTCGGCGCTCTCGATCGTGCTGGTGATCAGTGCCCGCTGTTCGGCGGGCACCGTCGCGCGCCACATCGTCCCCGAGCCGGGCGCCTTCTTCTCCTTGCCCAGCACCCGCAGTTGTCCGGCCATGGTGGCGGCCTGGTGTTCCTGGCGCAGCCACCAGGGGTCGTTGTCGTATCCGGGCGGTCCGCCGGCGCCGCGGCGGATGCGGATGACGGCGCCCATCCAGGAGGTCAGCGGGCCACCGTAGTCGGTGGCGGCCAGCGGCCCCAGCCACGGGCGCCCGACCCGCTCACCGAGCCTGCGGCAGAACGCCCCGTCGGCAGGCAGCGCCCGCGGCCGCACGGCGCCGCTGTCAGCCCACTCCAGTTCGGCCATGGCCGGGTCCAGCAGTGCGTCGGCAACCGCCACCACCTCGGGGAAGACAACCGCGTCCCGCCCCACGATCCGCCACCAGTCCAGTTCCGTCCCGGCGTTGCCGCCCGCGACCTGGTGCAGCCGCCCCGGCCACATCGTCTCCCGCTCCCAGTTGAGGGCCTGTTCCCACCACCGGGCGACCACCGCATAAGCCAGCGCGAACACCCTCTCCGGCTCTGCTCCGGCCCGTGCTGACCGCCGCGCCACCCCGGTCCACCGCCGCTGCGCCGCGGCCACTTCCGGTACACCCCGCACGTCCAGATACTCAAGCGGCTGGTCGGCGTCCGCGTCCAGGAGCCACCGCCCGTGGCGGACACACACCCGCTCCCATCGCGGCGCGTACCGCACCACCCGCACGGCCGTCCCCGTACGCCGGGCGGTGCACAGGCGGCAGCCGAAGGCGACCGGACCGGCGACCGCGCCGCCGGTCCGCCACGCCGCCGCCGGCACCCCGTTCCTTCCGGCCGACAGCTTGGCGTCCTCCTGTCCCCAGGACGGCAACGCCCGCGCCAGGACGTCCTCCTCGACACCGCACAGGCCTGCCAGGAGCTGCCGTCCGGCCGCGTTCAGCAGCACCTCGGCGTCGGCCCGCGCGCCCCCGCCGTCGTGCCCCGGCGGGTAGTTGCGCCACTGCCAGCAGGACCGCAATGCCTTCGCTTCCAGCCCGTAGCGGCTCGCGATGCGGCAGATCAGCGACGAGGTCGTCTCCATCGGCAGGGGAGCGGTCCGCAGCAGGCCGGGGTGATGGGTCACTCCACCACGGTCTCGTGCTCGCCGTCCCGGGCGGGCGCTTTCGCAACGGATGCCCGGCGGATCAAGCAAAGCGGCGGCCGTGGTGCCGGCTCGTTCTCACGGCGCCCTGGCCCCGCCTCCTTCCCGTGGCCCGCACTCCCACTCGGCGGGGCCCTTCCCGACTCCACGCCCCACTGACTTTCCTGTCCGTCTGCTACCCCTGTGACCTGCGAAGACGATGCGACAGGCGGGGAAGCGGGGGGAGTTGGGAAAAGATCTTGGTTTCCGGCATCCGGATCCGGCCCCCGGCGGCGTGTAAGGGGATGAAGGCCCTTGGGTCTTCATCAACGAGTTCGTCTCTACTGGGAGGCCTGGTCGATGACTTGGTCGTACTGGGCAGGAGCGGGCGGGGTTCCCCTGCTGCTCCTGCTGTTCTCCGTGATGCGCCGCACCCGCGGCATCACGGAGATGCTTGTGAAGGCGCATGTCGAGACCCGGGCGGAGCGCGAGCAGCGCGCCACCATGGTCGCGATGGCGCAGGCCCTGCCCGACGGCGGCGCTGCCGCCCGTTTCGAGGAGGGTCGGCCTGCCTGGCTGTTCCGCAAGGACACGGCCGACCCGGCGGGCCACCGGGCCATCGCGACGCGGGAGGCCGCGTGAGTGAGGCCGCTCCGGGAGCGGACTTCGAGTCCTTCGTCCTTGAGACCATTGAGGCGTTCTCCCGACTGGCCCGGGCCCAGGCAGGCGACCCGCACAGCGCAGAGGATGCTGTGCAGGACGTCTACCTCAACATGTACCGGCGGTGGGATCGGATCATCGCCGGCCACGGTTCCCTGACCGCTTACGGCCGCACCGCGGTGAAGCGGGCGGTCATCGACCAGTTCCGCCGCAACAAGCGGATGGTCACGGTCCCGGTTCATGAACTGCCCGAGACGGAATCAGGCATCGGTATACCCGGGGCCGCCTACGAAATGATTAAGGAAGGCATCGACGAACTCGTCGTAAGTCTTCCTGAACGGCAGCGCGAGGTCATCACCCTGTGTGTTCTGCAGGACCTCAGCCCTGCCGTGGTTGCGCAGCGCCTCCAGATAAAGGAGGAGTCGGTGAAGCGCTACATCAAAGCCGCCGCCAACAACCTGAAGAAGTCAATCAACGAACACAGCGAGGAGGCCACCGCATGACATACCTGTCCGCTTGGACACACCAGCCCGAGGAGCGGGGAGCCATCCGGCTCCTCGCCCTGTGGCTCCTGCTCGAAGGATCTGAGCAGGCATTTTCCAGGAGTTCCCGGATCGGCGAGGACTCTGTCCAGGCGGAGGGGGGCCAGCCTTCGGGCTGGCCCCCGGCCCCCGCCCCCTGCCTGGAAATCGTGGACGGAAACCATCGAATCAGCGTATTCCCTGAACTACGCACTCTCCTGAAAAAGGAAATCGATGATTCCGCGACACCACAGGAAACACGACGCGTAGCAGAAATCCTTGAGTTTCTGGACAGGGATGATGTGGCGCGAAACTGGTGGGAAAAAGCAGCATTCAAGGGTGACGAGGACGCACGAGATTATCTTCGTGTCCTTGATGCTGAGAGGGAAGGAAACCTATCGGCATGCTGCGGGCAAGGGAAAGAACACGCTGAGGAATCTTTCAGATCATTCGTGAGTGGCTTTGCGTGCCGGTCAGCCGGTATCCGCGTTGCTGCAGACAGGGTCGACTGGGCATTGGGGAAAGCCGGAGTCGGGCTGTCTGAAGCAACACAAGCTCTCGTGCGTGAGATTGAGGACTTCCTGGCGCACCTGGACCACACCACCGGCGGGCCACGGTGCTGACACGACAGCGCGTCACGCGCCCACAGACGGGAGAGTCTTTGTAGACCAGCCTCCATGAGGCCTTCACGTGAGAAGGCTGGACGACTCGTTGAAGCAACGGCCTATCCCCGCGTCCGCGGGGATAGGCCGTTGCTGCATCATCATCTGAATTGTCTAAAGCTCCGCAAGTCGACTGACGGTCCTACCGCCAGCCCCGCCCCGCTCCATGCGACGAGTTCGGGGTCTCTTCTCGACTCGCGATGGAAGGTCCGGTCCTGCTGTTCACGCTGCCCTCTGCGGCGGCATGTCCTGACACTCTTCGCGCGCTGCGGCCTTCTCCGGCGAGGGGCGCCGACGGGGCGTCTCTCGCCGCTGAGGCAGATCTGGAGGAAGGCCGAGGACGCCATCATCGACATCGACGTCTTCTTGGCGGGCGAGGCGCGGCATCTGCCGGAGAAGAAGGCATTGACCTGCGGTTTCTGTCACCCGGAGGAGGGGGCGCGGGCGGGAGACGTCCTTGGCTGATAAAGGCCCGAAAGCCCTGTGTGGCGCTCTAATAGGTTCTCTGACCTGCAGGAAAAGGGGCTGCCTGAGCGGGTGGGGGTTCAAGATTCACTTGGCAGGTGGGTGCGCGTTTGTCAGTGGGTGCCGGGACAGTAGTTGGAGGTGAGTGGCCCGCTCTTGTCAGCGCAAATGGATACCCATGCGCGCTGGCAGGACGGGCCTTCGTCGTGAGCGTCCCGCGAAGAACGACCGACGTGGGGAGAACAGAAGAGTGGGACCCGCACAGCACCCGGCTCATCGGGCCGCCGTCCTGGAAGGCGGCGCCGTATGAGCCTGGACTTCGTGTTGCCTGTCGTGTCAGCTGCGGCAGCCGTGACCGCGGCCGTGTACTACTTCGGCCGCAAGGTGCTGAAAGGCACCGAGGCCCTGCTGTTGGACCTGGTACCGGTGATCCATGCGCTGGGCAAGGTCCGCGCCGCCTGGCGACAGACCCGCCAGCCCGAGGCGCTCACCAGGCGGGAGGAGGACCCGCGTGCTCTCCCCTGACACGTGGCGGGAGGTACGCCGTCTGCGTGCCAGGGGTATGCCCATCAAGCAGATCGCCCGGCACCAGCAGATAGCGCCCAATACGGTGCGCCGCCTCCTACGCTGTGGGCAGCCGCCCCGCTATCAGCGTCCGGAACGTCCCTCCGTGGCCGCGCCGTTCGAGCCGCTCATCCTGCAACTGCTGCGGGACGCGCCTGGGGTGAGTGCGGCCGAGATCGCACGCCGTATCGACTGGCCGGCCTCGGCCAGTCTGCTGCGTTTCCACGTGGCCCGTCTGCGGTCGGCTTTGCTGCCGCAGGCTGAGCACCGGCCGGAACAGGAGCAAGGGTTCGGGTCTGCTGTTCTGCGTGATTTCCTCCGGGGCTGGGCGGAGTGCGGGCTGTGGTGGCCCCCGGCAGAGCTCGACGTCGGGCACGGACAGACCCGCCGGTGCCCCGTGCTTCTTATGGTCGCCGGTGCCTCCCGGCACGTGGGGGCTTGCCTGTTGCCCAGCGCCCGCTTCCGTAACGTGTGGATCGGCCAACGACGCCTGCTGCAGGAATGGGGCGCCGTACCGCACACCCTGCGCTGGGACACCAGCGGTATCGACTTTCCCTGGGCCTGGCACTTCGAGACCGAAGGGTGGGACATCTCCTGGAACACCTACGTGGCACGCGCTGAACTGGACGACCTCGCCGTCCAGGACCGCGGGCTCCCACTGACCGGCCTCGCAGCCGCCCGCCGCCTGCGCCAGTCCAGCTCCGCCAGTCCGCTGCCTGCTGCTCCGCTGGCTTTTGCTGCTGGTCTTGCCTCATGGGTGGAGGAAACGAACGCTGCGGCGCGTCCCGCGCCGACGCGCTGGACTGAGGAACGCGCGGCCATGCGCGCCCCCGCCACCGTCCCGCAGCTGCTCGCCACCCGATGCCAGGGCCGGGCCGTCCCGGACACGGACGGCTACATCGCCGTGGCGGGCAACCACTATCTGGTGGGCCCGTGGGGCGCGCGACGCAGGCTCACTGTCGAACTCTCCGAGACCGAGGTGACGATTCGCAGCAGCGGTTACCACAGCGGCGGATTCCACGTCGTGATCTATGCCCGCAGCTGGGCAACAGGTATCCATCACACCCTCCCGCGGTCCCACACCGTGACCGGGCTCGGGAGCAGCCGCAGCCGTGAGGAGGCCGGGCCGTAACTGCCGGCATGACGGGACACCGCTTCCGCGAGGTTTTCCACATCCGGCTGCCCTGGCAGCGTGGGAAGCACGGCTGCTGTCACCGCCGACCGCTCACGCTCACCGACCGAGCACAGGAGTCGGCCCCTGGGAGTTGCTCCGGGGAAGCTGCTGTAGACGGCCTGCAGGGCAGGCCCGAGCGGTTCGGTCTGTCTGGTAGGGCCTCATGGATCGTGAAGGCCACCCCTCTAGCCTGGCCCTATGACGGATGCGGGCGATTTCCGGGTCGGTGACGTGCTGTCGGTTTCCTGCCCCTTCACGCCGGCCAGGGTCGAGCAGGCTGTTCGGTGGGATCACGTGTCGGTGCGATGGCCGTGGTGGGACATCGACGCTGACAGCGATTTCGTGCACTGGAACGGGACCGTCGCCCTGGGCGTGAACAGCGGCGGGCGCGCCGCGCCTGAGGTGGAGGTGGAGTTGTTCCGAACCGATCCGCTACCCGGGCATCTGAAGGCGGGGGACCTCTGCCAGGTCGGAGTACCACCGACGGTGGTGCACGTGACGGCTGTCGATCACCACGACCCGCCGCTGGAGACGGGCTGGCTGCCGCGCCCCCACCGCACCGTGTCCGTGCTGCGCCGCGGCCTGTCCTACCGTGATTACCCAGACGGGAGCCATCTCGACGGCACGGGCTACGCCCTCCACCCCGGCAACGGAATCCCCTACGCCTTCGAGCTGCTGATGCGCCCCTACGCGGCCCTCTCACCCGGCGATGAGGTCGCCGACGCAGCAGGGCGAGCCTGGCAGTTCAAGGGGCCCTGGGACTGGACCGCTTTTGACGGAGCGCCGACCGGAGCGGGCCCCGAGTGGCCGCTCGTCCTGTTGACCCACGTAGGGATGCCGTGCTCCGAGGGAGATGCGGAGGCAGTGGCCGCAAGCACGGCGATCGGTTCCCACCAGGAGACCGTACGCCGGTGGATGTCGCTCACCGACGCCTCGCCCACGCCCTGACCGGACGACACGTCCATCCCGCAAGCCGGGGCCTGCCGACCTCCGGTGACAACAAGCCTGCCCATGTGACAGCTACCGTGCTTCGGCTCATCAACGAGCAGGTGCGGGGCTTGTGGCTGGTGTCGGGTCAGTAGTCGAGGTCGAGGTAGTCGATGTCGTTGAGGGTGACGTCGGAGAGTCCTGTGGCGCGGCCTCCGCCGTCTTGGAAGTAGATCTCTTTGAATCCATCGGCGATGATCCCGCGCAGCTCCTGGTCGCTGGCGCCTGTGTGGCGGGCGTCGAAGAGGCGTTGTGCGTAGGCCGGGGGGAGGTGCACGGTCAGGCGCCGGAAGCGTCCGTCGTCGGTCGTGCCGACCGGGGCGGTGTACCCGAACCGGGCCCGGGTTTCCACCGTGATCCCGCCGGTGGCGGCGGCCTGTCGCTGCCGGCGTTTGCGTACCTGGGGCTGCCACCTCTGTCGTACCGCGTCGTCGATCTTCGCGGCGACGTCGTTCCGGGCGTGCTTGCGGGCGCCGCGCCGGTAGCGGTTCACGGAGTCGGCGGTGACACCGATCTCCTGCGCGACGGCCTTCGCGCTGCCGAACTGCTTGAGCAGGAAGCCGATCTGGCCCTTGAGGGTCTTCGGAGGCTCCTTGGTGAACGACTCCTGGTCGGCCCGCTCGATCGCGTCCTCGATCTCCCCCACGGCCTACTCTCCTTCGTCCAGGACGGCGTCGCCGCCCTTGATGTGGCGGGCCGGGTTGAGGCTCTTCTCCATCAGGTCGACCGCCCACAGCATCGACTGGACGCCCTCCAGTTTCGCCAGGCCCGGGGTGGGCCCGAGGCGGAAGGCGCCGGGCTGCGGCTTCCCGGACGCCGCGTAGGGCAGGAAGGCGAGCGGGCTGTCGCCGGGGCTGGGGTAGACGACGCAGTCGGACAGTACGGCGAGCGGGTAGAGGCCCGTCATCTTCGCCATGTTGTTCAGCTTGCGGTGCATGTTGACTCGGGCCTTGCTGATGACGGCGGCGCGGATGTCGGGGCGCCAGGTCGGCCGCTGAAGGGCCGGCCACCGCTCGCCCTCCTTGTAGGACTTGCCCTGCGGGCGCTCGCGGAGCTTGCCGACGCCGCCCTTCACGGTCGCTTTGATGGCGGCGAGCACGGCAGCCATCGCCGGGTCGACCTGCTTGTGCTGCTCCATCGCCGCGAGGAAGGCCCGGTCGTCCAGGTCCCGGGTGACGCCGAGGTCGGCGAGGGTGTCGACGTAGGCGGTCTTGAGCCGGTCGTGCCACGGGTCCAGGTAGGCGCCGGTCTCCCGGCGCAGGAACGCCTCGATCGGCTGGACGTCGTAGCCGAGCTCCTGGGCGTATGCGACGGTGTGCGTCTGGTACCAGGCCGGTCCCGTCGGCCGGGTGCCGTCCGGGGCGAACGGCGACGGCAGGCGCGCATCCAGCTCGATGTGGCTCAGGTCGACCAGCCAGGAGCCGGGGATCTTCGGGTTGAACGTCGGGGTGTGGAAGTGGTCGGGGGCGGAGAGGCCGACGACCAGGCGGGCCGCGGCGGCGAGGAAGGCGGTGTTGAGGTCCAGGCCGACCGCGAAGGGCAGCGTGCACTCCTCATCGCTGAGCAGGTCCACGGAGCGCACCCACTGGTACGCCTCCTCGTTGAGGAACCCGCCACTCCAGCCGCTGTCCACGACGACGGGGTGCTCCGGGGTGGCCTCCGGCGGCGCCGGATCCATGGGCTCCGTGCCCAGCGAGCCCGCGTTGTAGCCGGACACCCAGTTCCCGGTTGCCGGGTCCTGCACGGCCTTTGTGGGCGGGCGCAGCGCTGTCATCAGCTCCAGGCCCGAAACGGCGGTCGAGCCGCGTGGGGTGATGACCCGGGTCGCGTACACACCAAGGACGCGGGCGATGTCGGCCGCCTCCATGTCCGTGACGCCGGGCCACGACCGCTCATCGAGCGCGTCCCACGACAGGACCGCGAGCTGCACGCACTGCCGCTCACGCCCCTGCGCTGTGCGGTAGATCCGCGCCCACGGGCCGAACCCCCGCTGCGTGAGCTGCCACTTCGCCTTCACCACCTGCTTGACGACCGGGTGGTCCTCGGGCAGGCGCAGGGAGCGGCGCTGCTCGTGGCCCTCCAGGCGCTCCGGCAGCCCGAGCTTCACGGCGGCCGCCGCGGTGAGGACGATCAGCGGGTCGGAGTCCTTGCCGTAGCGGTTCAGCTTCGCGGCACCGAGACCGGACTCCTTGAGGGTCCACTCCACCAGCTCCACCACCGTGGTCGCCGGGCAGTCGAGCACGATGCCGTCGACGCCGTACGCACTGCCGTCACCGTCCAGCACGGCGAGCGGGCCGTGCGGGAAGCGCGGATCGGCTGCGGGCTGAGCTGCTTTCTTCGCGGCCGGACGGCGCGATGCCGCGGTCGGCCGGGTGGCCGGACGTGCGGCTCCGGCGGCTGGAACGGTGGGAGCCTGCGGGGCATCTGCCGTCTCCACCTCGGACGCGGCCGGTTCACTGGACGCCGCCGGTGCCGGCGCGGCAGCCGAGGCTGCACCGTGTGCGGGATACTTCGCCGCCCACCCGTTCAGCAGCCGCTGGTAGGCATCCAGGCGCGGCGACTTCGGCTCCGAGCGGCCGTTCTCCCAGTTCTTCACCGACTGGGTCGTCGTCTTCAACGCGGTGGCGAGGCGGGCCTGGGTGATGCCGGCAGCCTCACGAAGCCGGGCACGCTCCGCCGGAGACGGGAGATGCGGCTCCTCCTCCAGCAGAGCGTCGACGGACGCGAACAGCTCTTCCTCAGATGCCATTCCCTGCACCTTCACATCAGGACTCGATACCGCTTAACCCAAAACTTAGCCCACCCCTTAACCTTCCCGTGCCCACTCCAGCCCGAGTGCGGCGAGTGCGGCGAGTGCGGCGAGTTTGTCGGTGGTGAGCTTCGCGCGAGCTTCACCTCCGACCCGTCCGGCAACACTCTATGTGCCCTCTGGGGACGGTCACTGAGCCCGTGCGGGTCCTGTACCGCACGAGGCCGCCACGCCCTTCTCGAAGGCCCCTACGGGTGTCGTGGAGGGCTTCGCGGGCGTCTGCGGTTCGGGGGCCTGCGGCGTATACGGCGGAGTCCGCGCTATCCCGACGCAGCTGCTGGTTTGACGGGCACTCTGGGCGTAGGAAGGCGGTATCGGTGGCTCGCCAGGGGGGACTGTGTCGGATACGGGGCTGTCGTGGAGCGCGAGACTGGCTGGCATATGGGGGCGCGCGGAGTCGACCGTTACGAAGATTGTTCTCGCCGTTGTCTTCGCTCTGGGTCTGGTCGCCCAGTTCGTGAAGCCCGTCGGTGACGCGTTACAGGACAAGGTCTACCTGGGCGGGGCACTGCTCACTGCGGTGGGCTACGTGCTTTACAGCGAGGTGCAGCGCCTGAACACGGTGCACACGGCCCAGCAGGAGACAGAGCAGTCCCTGGCCGCCACGGTGCGTCGCGTTGAAGATGAACTGCAGCGACTGAACCAGGTTCTGCGTCCTCGGGTCACGCCCGCGACGTTGGGAACTGAGATCCGGCAGGCGCTCGAAGCCGGGGGAGAGGTGGACTTGGCGGCGATGAGCTTCACCGGAGAGACGTTCGTCAATCCGGTGAGGTCCATGCTGTACAGCCTGAGTAGGGATCCCGCACGGAGAGTGCATGTGCGCGTTCTGGTACCGGATTTCACCGAGGAGATCGACGTCCCCGGTCAGGTGGGTGCCGGAGGCAGGATCTGCGACGCTCCAGAGTTCCGTGAGCACCTGAGGCGCATGGTCGTGGAGCACGAGCTAAGGCTGAAGGCCCACATAAGGCGGATGGCCGTGCGCGGCCAGGGAACACTCACGGTCGACTTCCGAGTGCTGCACGTGTCACCCATGCGCAAGCTCTACTTCATCAACACCGACGTGGCGTATGAGGGGCTCTACGACAAGCTGGATCTGCGCCCTGACCCGGACTGTGCTGCTGCTCCCGGACCGGACACGGCCGAGGGCGATCTCCTGGACATCCTCGGCGGCTCTCGGCTGGACCGCTGGTCCCTGGACAACGGCGAACAAGACCGGAAAGACCTTGCCCGCTGCCGGGAGTTCTTCGAGACGCTCTGGCAGGGAGCCCGCGAACTGACGCCGCCGACGCCGCCCCCAAGCCGGCCAGACGTCTCCTGAATCGCTACCTACGGCTGCCGCGTCGGCCGCCGACCCGAGGCTCAACTCGCCGCTGAGACTGGCGTGGTCGGGAGTGCTCCTTCTCCTGCTCCATCTGGTGCGCGTTCTCCTGCGCACGCCGGATTCCGCAGAGTGCCGTTGTCACAGGTCAGGCGCCGTGGTTGGTGGCTTCCACTTGGGCTGACATCCCCTCTACGCCACCCACGCCCGCCCAAGACACCGGGAGGAAAGGGAGGTGGGGCGGGAGCGCGGGCGGCGAGCGAGGGGATCGGGGCGCCGGGTTGATGTTCCGCACGGCTCGCGCCGCGCGGTCTGCGGGCACCTGAGGCCCGGCTCGGGCGCGCGGGACGACACGGACCTACCGATGTCAGTGGGGGCTGCGAGCATAGAAGCGGGGCAAAACCGCCCTCACGGGACAGCAGTTGACGATGGAGACAACGCGCACCATGAGACTGGCACTGAACAAGGAGTGGGCCGTCGGCGCCCGCATCGGGGATGGCGGCTTCGGCGCCGTGTTCGAGGCGGAGGACACCGCCGGCGAAAGGGCGGCGGTGAAGCTCGTGCCCAAGAAGCCGGGCACCGAGCGCGAGATGCTGTTCATCGACCTGGACGGCGTCCGCAACGTGGTGCCGGTCATCGACAGCGGCGAGCACGAAGACCAGTGGGTGCTGGTGATGCCCCGCGCGGAGAAGTCCCTGCGCGATCACCTCCGGGAGCACGGCCGGCTGCCCCTCAACGAGGCGGTCGCCGTCCTGTCCGACGTCGCCGAAGCGCTCGCCGACCTCCAGGAGCACGAGGTCGTCCACCGCGACCTGAAGCCGGAGAACGTCCTGCTGCTCGGTGGCCGCTGGTGCCTTGCCGACTTCGGGATCGCCCGCTACGCCGAAGCAACCACCGCGCAGCACACCTACAAGGGCGGGGGAAGCCTGCCGTACATGGCGCCCGAGGTCTGGAAGTACGAGCGGGCCTCCGGCGCGACCGACATCTACGCCCTGGGCGTCCTGGCCTACGAGCTTCTGGAAGGCACCAGGCCCTTCACCGGACCGGCCGACCACGACTACCAGGAGCAGCATCTGCACGGAACCCCGCCACCACTCACCGCCGTGCCCCCGCTCCTGGCCGCGCTGATCATGGAATGCCTCTACAAGGCGCCCCAGGCACGCCCAGCGGCGGGCAACGTGCTCGCCCGGCTGCAGCAGATCCCCGCCGCCGCACTCTCGGGCGGGCTGGCCGCGCTCGCCGCGGCCAACCAGGGCGCGGTCGCGCGCCAAGCCGAAGCTGACCGCCTGGCTTCGGTGCACGCCACCGAGGCCGACCGCCGCAAGGCCCTGTTCGAGGCCGCCACGATGTCCTTCTCTTTCATTGCCGATGCCTTTCTCACGATCCTCACGACCGTCGCCCCGAACGCGGAGGTCCGCAAGGGCACCCAAGGAGGCTGGACCGTCCGGATCAACGACGCCCAGCTGACGCTGTCCGGACCGAGGGAGACCGCGCCCGAGATCTGGCGCACCACCTCGACGCCGGCGCCGTTCGACGTCATCGCGTCCGCGACCCTTTCTCTGAAGGTCCCCGCCAACCACTACGGGTACGAGGGCCGCAGTCACTCCCTGTGGTACGCCGACGCGCAGACGGAAGACCAATACCAGTGGTTCGAGACCGCCTTCATGGACACTCCGCTGCGCACCGTCGTGGGAACCATGGCGCCCTTCGCACTCGACCCGCACCACGAATCACGCGCCGCCGTCGGCCCGGGGATGATGATGCACCAGGTGGCCTGGCCCTTCACCCCGCTCGTCATCGAGGACTTGGACGAGCTGATCAGCCGGTGGGCCGCCTGGCTCGCCCAAGCGGCGACCGGCCGACTCGCCCATCCCAGCCACATGCCCGAGCGTGACCCCCAAGGCTCCTGGAGGCGATGACCGAGGGGCCGTACCGCAGTCGGCACAGCCCCTCGCGTTCTGCAGGCCGGACACGCCACGGGCCCCGGGGGAGACGACCTCCCCGGGCCCGGTATATGGAGTCGTGCTGTTCAGCGACGGTGCGACGCCGACGGCACGGCGTGCGCTGCTATTGGCACGGCCGCCCCAGCTGAAATCCGGTCGGCGTTGTCAGTGCGACCCCGCATGCTGGAGGCCCCACGGAGACGAAGGACCACGGGACGACCATGACTCTGAACTTCGACGCAGACCAACCGGTAGTCGGGCTGAAGAGACAACGAGCGCTGATCGAAGCCGTCCTCAACGCGGGCAGCGCGGACGAAACGCGCTGGCTGGAGTGGAAGTCCCGTCTGGACGTCTCGAAGGCCGAAGGAGCCTTCACCGTCTCGAAGGCGATCCTCGGGTTCGCCAACCGGATGCCCGACGTAGCAGCGCAGTGGGCCGGAGGCCACGCCTACCTCCTGGTCGGGGTTGAGGAAGAGGCACTGCACGGGGTCGCCACACATGACATCGAGAAGGTCGACGCCTGGCTGGGGCGCTACATCGGCGACTTCGACCGCTACCAGTTCACCTACGTCCCTTTCGACAACGGCGAGGGAACACGGCACGTCATGCTCGTCGATGTCTTCCCTCCACGCTGGGGTGATCCCATCCACCCTCTACGTAAGGAGCACCAGAACTTCTACCCCGGCACGGTCTTCCATCGGTATGCCGGCAAGACCATGCCTGCCCGCGCAGCCGAGATCGACGCCCTCACCGAGCGAGCACGTCGGGCAGCCAAGCGCGTGAACGTCGACGTCACCCCGGTCACCGGCACCGTCGCCCTGCTGCCTCCCCTTGCGGACAGGCGCAACCACATCCTGGACTCTCTGCGCGAAGACCTGATGAAGCAGCTCGACACTGCACGCCCGAGGAGGCAGGGCGCAGCGGAACGTCTCTACTCTTTCCCGACGCCGTACAACGCCAGCTCCGACTACCGCTCACCCGAGGAATTCCGGCAGGAAGTGGAGCAGTACCTGAACGACTTCGACCAGGCCATGCAGCAGTCCCTGGCACACGCGGTCCGCGCCCTCGTGGCACCCCTGACCCTCAAGCTCGCCAACCCCGGCGAAGAGAACCTCACCAAGGTCGAAGTCGTCCTGAGCCTTCCGGACACCGTCCTGGCTCACGTCGCGGACGACGATGAGGACGTTGACTGGCCGGACCGGCCCAAGAAGTACGGAACAGGGACGATTCCTATCGGGGTCGCGATGTTCGCGGGTAGGGCCGCAATGCGGTCGTCGGCCTCCGCCCTGCCATCCCTGCATGCACCAGACATCACGCAAGAAGACGGCCGCACCATCATCCGCTTCGATCCGGTGGACCTGCGCCCCCACGAAACCGTCACCCTCGACCCCATCACGCTCTACAGCATCCAGGAAGCAGCCGCCGACGCGGTCGCCGGGAAATGGCGGGCGACAGCGACGAACGTCAGCGGTAAAGAAGAGCGGTCTCTGTCCCTTCCCACACAGCGTCTGCAACTCGACATGAGCTCAGCGATCGCCATGACCGAGGATGCCGAAGGCGACTCAGAGGCATAGGCACCACGTAGGCGTCAACCGCCGTCTGAGCCCAACGCTGAGTCGACTGCAGCAAGCGTGCATCACGGGTTCTGCTGGGCCCGCGCCGTGGCCGCCGACCTCCGACGCCACGCCGCCGCCCTGCCCAAGAACGACGGCCGCGGCGCCCTCGCCGAAGTTATCCTCCGCGAAGCCGACAGACGCCTGTCCGCACCGCTGGAAGGCACCGCCCGCTGCGTCCAGAACCGCGCCCGCCTCGTACGGGCCCTCTACACGCGGCTGGACCGCCTCACCGAACCCCTCCCGCCCGCCACACAGCCCGCAGGGGACCAGACCCAAGAGCTCAGGGCCTACGCGCACTTCAGTGCGATGCCACCGCCTCCGAACCCCGGGGCATCGCACTGAAG
>NZ_JBHXME010000112.1:0-36533 GCF_042721125.1 Streptomyces sp. NPDC058469 | reverse complement strand
TCCGTACCAGATCGCTCTGGTGCTTCCCCCCGCTGCGGCGTCACCGTGACCTGAACACGGTGACGCCGCTGCAGTTTGTGCGGAATGTTCGGGTATGAGCCCCGCCTCAGTGGCCGGAAATGATCGCATCGCGGCCCCGCGTCCCTGCCGCTCGGCCCTGCGCTCACCCCTTCCCCATCGCCCGCGTCAGCTCGATCTCGATCACCACCCGGGACGGGTTCGGCGACGGCGTCCGCTCGTAGCGCTCCGCGTACCGGCGCTCCGCCTCCGCGACCCGGTCGCGTTCGACGCGAACGAAGGCCCGGCCCTCCAGCGTCGCCCAGCGCCGCCCGTCCACCTGGCACACGGCGACCCGTGCCCCCTGGGGGCCGGCGGCCAGGACGTTGACCACCTTCGTGCTCGACTTGTTCGCGATGACCCGAGCCAGGCGCGCCTCCGGGTCGTATGTCACTCCGACAGGGACGACGTGCGGGCTGCCGTCGGGGCGGAGGGTGGTGAGGGTGCACAGGTGCCGTTCCCGCCAGAAGCTGAGATACGACGCGTCGGGATCGCCCGGGTCGACCGGGTATATGGCCATGGCCCGGAACTTAGTCCCTCGAAGGCCCCCTCCGCCGCCTTGAGTGGAATAGACTCAACTTTGTGTACGTTGGGTGAGTCAGGCCGTGGACGAGGGGCGAGGGTCGTACGCGAAGCTCGTCGTCGGGGCCGTACGCGAAGGTCGTAGAAGAAGGTCGTAGGAGGAGGAGCCTCGAACGTGGACGCCGAGCTGACCAACAGGAGCCGGGACGCGATCAACGCGGCCAGCAACCGTGCCGTGACCGGGGGGCACGCGGATCTGACCCCGGCGCATCTGCTGCTCTCGCTGCTGGAGGGGCAGGACAACGAGAACATCACCGACCTGCTGGCCGCGGTGGACGCCGATCAGGCGGCCGTGCGGGCCGGGGCGGAGCGGGTGCTCGGCTCGCTGCCCAGCGTGACCGGGTCGACCGTCGCGCCGCCGCAGCCCAGCCGCGAGCTGCTCGCGGTGATCGCGGACGCCGGCGAGCGCGCGAAGGAGCTCGGCGACGACTACCTCTCGACCGAGCACCTGCTGATCGGTATCGCCGCGAAGGGCGGCGCGGCCGGGGACGTACTCTCCCAGCAGGGGGCCGGCGCGAAGAAGCTGCTGGACGCGTTTCAGAAGAGCAGGGGAGGGCGCCGGGTGACCACACCCGACCCCGAGGGGCAGTACAAGGCGCTGGAGAAGTTCGGTACGGACTTCACGGCCGCCGCGCGCGAGGGCAAGCTCGACCCCGTCATCGGGCGGGACCAGGAGATCCGGCGGGTCGTCCAGGTGCTGTCCCGCCGCACGAAGAACAACCCCGTGCTGATCGGCGAGCCCGGCGTCGGCAAGACCGCCGTCGTCGAGGGGCTGGCGCAGCGGATCATCAAGGGGGATGTGCCGGAGTCCCTCAAGAACAAGCGGCTGGTCGCGCTGGACCTGGGCGCGATGGTCGCGGGGGCGAAGTACCGGGGCGAGTTCGAGGAGCGGCTCAAGACCGTCCTCGCCGAGATCAAGGGCTCCGACGGCCAGATCATCACCTTCATCGACGAGCTGCACACCGTCGTGGGCGCGGGCGCCGGGGGCGACTCCGCGATGGACGCCGGCAACATGCTGAAGCCGATGCTCGCCCGCGGCGAGCTGCGCATGGTCGGCGCGACGACCCTCGACGAGTACCGCGAGCGGATCGAGAAGGACCCGGCACTGGAGCGCCGTTTCCAGCAGGTGCTGGTGGCGGAGCCGAGCGTCGAGGACACGATCGCGATCCTGCGCGGACTCAAGGGCCGCTACGAGGCGCACCACAAGGTCGTCATCGCGGACAGCGCGCTGGTCGCCGCCGCGACCCTCTCCGACCGGTACATCACCTCCCGCTTCCTCCCCGACAAGGCGATCGACCTCGTCGACGAGGCGGCGTCCCGCCTCCGTATGGAGATCGACTCGTCCCCTGTCGAGATCGACGAACTCCAGCGCTCCGTCGACCGGTTGAAGATGGAGGAGCTGGCGCTCGACAAGGAGACGGACGCGGCTTCGATCGAGCGGCTGGAGAAGCTGCGCCGCGACCTCGCCGACCGCGAGGAGGAGCTGCGCGGTCTCAACGCCCGCTGGGAGAAGGAGAAGCAGTCCCTCAACCGGGTCGGCGAGCTGAAGGAGAAGCTCGACGAACTGCGCGGCCAGGCCGAACGCGCCCAGCGCGACGGCGACTTCGACACCGCGTCCAAGCTGCTCTACGGCGAGATCCCTTCCCTGGAGCGGGACTTGGAGGAGGCCTCCGAGGCCGAGGAGGAAGCTTCCAAGGACACGATGGTGAAAGAGGAGGTCGGCCCCGACGACATCGCGGACGTCGTCGGCTCCTGGACGGGCATCCCCGCAGGGCGCCTGCTGGAGGGCGAGACGCAGAAACTCCTGCGCATGGAGGAGGAGTTGGGCCGCCGCCTCATCGGCCAGCAGGAGGCCGTACAGGCGGTCTCCGACGCCGTACGGCGCACCCGCGCGGGCATCGCCGACCCCGACCGCCCCACCGGCTCCTTCCTCTTCCTGGGCCCCACAGGCGTGGGCAAGACCGAACTGGCAAAGGCGCTCGCGGACTTCCTCTTCGACGACGAGCGGGCGATGGTCCGCATCGACATGTCGGAGTACGGCGAGAAGCACAGCGTGGCCCGGCTGGTCGGTGCCCCGCCCGGATACGTCGGCTACGAGGAGGGCGGCCAGCTCACGGAGGCGGTGCGCAGGCGGCCGTACTCGGTGATCCTGCTGGACGAGGTCGAGAAGGCGCACCCGGAGGTCTTCGACGTGCTGCTCCAGGTGCTGGACGACGGGCGGTTGACGGACGGTCAGGGCCGCACGGTCGACTTCCGCAACACCATCCTGGTTCTCACCTCGAACCTGGGCAGCAACTTCCTGATCGACCAGACCACGGGGGAGGACAAGAAGAAGGATCAGGTCCTCCAGGTGGTCCGGGCGTCCTTCAAGCCGGAGTTCCTCAACCGCCTGGACGACATGGTGGTCTTCTCCGCCCTGAACCGCGAAGAGCTCGGCCGCATCGCAGCCCTCCAGATCGGCCGCCTCGCCAAGCGTCTCGCGGAACGCCGCCTCACCCTGGAGATCAGCGACGAGGCCCTGACCTGGCTCGCGGACAACGGCAACGATCCGGCGTACGGCGCGCGACCGCTGCGGCGGCTCGTGCAGACGGCGATCGGGGACCGGCTGGCCAAGGAGATCCTGGCGGGCGAGGTCAAGGACGGCGACACGGTCCGGGTGGACGCCTTCGGGGAGGGGCTCATCGTGGGGCCGGCGACCGGCAAGACGCTGTAGGTGGCACCGTGGGGCCCTGGGCCGACCGGATCAGGTCAGCCCAGGGCGGACAGTCCCGGCAGGGGTTGCCACCCCCCTCCCCGGATGGGGGAGGATGGCGGAATCCGTACGAAGGGAAATACACGGTGAGCATCGACCCGTCCTCGATTCCGAACTTCGGGGGCCAGCCCGAGCCGAACCCCCAAGGACCGGCGGGCCCCGTCGTCCCGGATCAGGACCTCGTGAAGCAGCTCCTCGACCAGATGGAGCTGAAGTATGTCGTCGACGACGAGGGTGACCTCGCGGCGCCGTGGGAGCAGTTCCGTACGTATTTCATGTTCCGCGGCGAGGACGATCAGCTCGTCTTCTCGGTGCGGACGTTCTACGACCGTCCCCACGAGATCGACTCCAAGCCGCAGCTGCTGGAGTCCATCGACGACTGGAACCGCCGCACCCTGTGGCCCAAGGTCTACAGCCACACCCATGACGACGGCACCGTCCGTCTCATCGGTGAGGCGCAGATGCTGATCGGCACCGGCGTCGACCTGAACCACTTCGTGTCCTCGACGGTCAGCTGGGTGCGCGCCGCGATCGAGTTCGACCGCTGGCTCGTCGAGCAGCTCGGCCTCACCGAGGAAGTCGACGAGGCCGCCGAGAAGCCCGAGGACGACGAGGAGTAGTCCTCCTCGGTCCCGCACGACCTGTACGAACGTACCGGCGCCCGTCCACAGCCTGTGGACGGGCGCCGCTCGTCGTGCCGCTCAGCCGGCCAGCTTCTTCAGCCGTCCCACCGCTTCCTCCAGCACACCCACCCGCTTGCAGAACGCGAACCGCACGAAGGGCGCGCCCGCCTCCCGGTGGTCGTAGAAGACCGCGTTCGGGATGGCGACGACCCCGGCGAGTTCCGGCAGGGCGCGGCAGAAGGCGAAGCCGTCGCCGTTCTTGGACAGCTCCGCGCCCAGGGGGCGGATGTCGGTCGTGACGAAGTACGTGCCCGCCGGGCGGAAGACCTCGAAGCCCGCCTCCGTCAGGCCCGTCGCCAGGACGTCCCGCTTGGCCAGCATGTCCGCGCGGAAGGCGTCGAAGTACGAGTCCGGGAGCGCCAGCGCCTCCGCCACCGCGTACTGGAACGGGCCCGACGCCACATACGTCAGGAACTGCTTCGCCGACCGCACGGCGGTGACCAGCGGTGCCGCGGCGGTGACCCACCCGACCTTCCACCCCGTGAACGAGAACGTCTTGCCCGCCGAACCGATCGACACCGTCCGCTCCCGCATCCCCGGGAACGTCACCAGCGGAATGTGCTCGGCCTCGTCGAACACCAGGTGCTCGTACACCTCGTCCGTGATCACCAACAGATCGCGTTCTACGGCGAGTTCGGCGATGGCGGCGAGTTCCTCGCGGGTGAGGACGGTGCCTGTCGGGTTGTGCGGGGTGTTGATCAGGAGCAGGCGGGTGCGGTCGGTGACGGCGGCGCGCAGCTCGTCCAGGTCGAGGCGGAAGCTGCCCTCGTGCGGGCGCAGGGTGACCGGCACGCGCGTGCCGCCCGCCATCGCGATGCAGGCCGCGTAGGAGTCGTAGTACGGCTCCAGGGCGACGACCTCGTCGCCGGGTTCCACCAGGGCCAGCAGGGCCGCGGCGATGGCCTCCGTCGCGCCCGCCGTGACCAGGACCTCGGCGTCGGGGTCGTAGGACAGGCCGTAGCGGCGCTCCTGGTGGGCGGCGATCGCGGTGCGGAGTTCGGGGACGCCCGGGCCCGGCGGGTACTGGTTGCCGCGTCCGTCGCGCAGCGCGCGCACCGCCGCCTCGCGGATCTCCTCGGGGCCGTCCGTGTCGGGGAAACCCTGGCCGAGGTTGATCGACCCGGTCTTCAGGGCCAGGGCGGACATCTCGGCGAAGATCGTCGTTCCGAACTCGGCGAGCCGGCGGTTGAGGAGGGGGCGTGCGCTGGAGGTCATGCCCGTCATCCTGCGCCCAAGCTCTGGACTTCCTCAACTCTGCTTTGGCAGGTGAGACGGCCGGGCATCTCTGCTTCACGCACCACACGAGGCGCCCACGGGGGGCCGCTTCGGGGGAACTGGAAGGAGGGTGACGTCATGTTCTTCTTCGTCATCCTGGCGGTCGTCGCAGTCGCGTTCATCGGAGCGATCGTCCGCGCGGGGCGCAAGAGCAGGATCGGCAAGGGTTCGGGCCGTCGGGCCGGGGCGTACGGCGGAAGTGCCGCCGGTTCGAGCAGCTGGTGGGCCGGAGACGGGGGTTCGTCGTCCTCGGGCGGCGGCCACTCCGGCGGGCATCACGGGGGCCACCACTCCTGCGGCGGAGGGCACTCGTCCTGCGGCGGCGGCTCCTCGTGCGGCGGGGGGTCGTCCTGCGGAGGCGGGGGCGGCTGCGGCGGGGGCAACTGAGCCGGACGCGGTGACCGGTCGAGCCGGACGCGGTGACAGCTGACACGGGGCAGCCGACACCGCGAAAGGGATCGAATGAGCACCGTGAAAGGTGTCGAAAGGTATCGAAAGGGATCGCGTGGAGGGTCGTGGCGCCTGTCGGGAGACCGCTCCCGGCGGGCGCTCCGGCGCGCGCCTGACACTCATGGGCGTACGCCCTGGTTGAACAGTTGAGCTGTGCAGCCCCCTGAGGGATGGAAACCCCACGAAGTTGGGTAAAAACGCTGTGGTGGCGCCACCGCTCATGATTCCCTCTAACACACCAACGCAGCCCCAACGCAGTCCCTCGGGCGCCTGCAGACACCTTCTCCTGACTGGGCCGACCGGGCCGATGTCCCGGTGTCGGCCGGGGTGTGCCGGACCCCCACACCTCCCCTTTCTTTGCGTGCTAGCGGAGCCGATCCATGCTCACGACCCTGAAGACCTCTTACACCGATACGCGCGCGGCCGACCTCGCCTGGACCCTGGGGCGCGAGCCGCTTCCCGCCCTGGCCACACTCGACCTCGAACTCGCCGGTACGAAGCTCCAGTTGAGACTGCTCGGCGCGTCCCACCAGGTACTCCTCGACGAGGAGCGCGGCAGCTGTTCGGAGACGGTCGCGTGCATCCCGGGTTCCAGCACACCGCTGCCGCTCGGGGTCGCCAAGCGGGTCGGCGACTGGGAGTACGAGTTCGCGGCCCGGGTCGAGGTGCTGTCCCCGGGGCAGTTCGCGGGCCGCGCCCAGGAACTGCTGGCCCTCGTCGCCGACCATCCCAACGGCCTGGCCGGGGTCTTCCCCGGCAGCCCGCACGCCTTCACCGCGATGCTCGCCCAGCGGCACGAGGGCCAGGTGCACTGGCGCACCTGGCACGCCTATCCGCAGGACGGGCAGCTGGTGGCGACGCGGACGCGGGTGGGGGTGCGGGTGCCGGTGGGGCACGCGATGCCGTCTCCCGTATAGGACCGCACAAGCCTGTACGGGCTTGTGCAGTCTTGCCACGGGCCTGTGCGGCCGACACCAACCTCGGTCGCTGTAAACACATTCCACACGTGTGGGTGACGAAGCGTGCCCATCATGTGACGTAACGTCGCAGCGTGATCGAACCGCACGCGCCGGCCCGGCCGGGTACCCAGCCACCGTGGGCAGGCCCCGCGCGGCTGCCCGTACGGCCGGGCACGGGCCGGTTCCTGGTGCTCGCGGGCGTCTTCGTCTGCGCGGCCTGCGGACTCGTGTACGAACTCGAACTCGTCGCCCTCGCCTCGTACTTGATCGGCGACTCGGTCACCCAGGCGTCCGTCGTCCTGTCCGTCATGGTGTTCGCGATGGGTATCGGCTCGCTCGCGGCGAAACGGCTGCGCTGGCACGCGGCGGCCGGTTTCGGCGCGGTCGAGGCGGCCCTCGCGCTGATCGGCGGCTGCAGCGCGATGGCGTTGTACGCGGTCTTCGCCTGGACCGGGAACTGGGGCGGCCTGTGGGCACAGGGCCCGCGCTGTCTCCTGGTCGCCTTCTCCCTCGCGATCGGCCTGCTGATCGGCGCGGAGGTCCCGTTGCTGATGGAGCTGATCCAGCGCATCCGCCGCCAGGACGCGGGCGGCGCGGTGGCCGACCTGTTCGCGGCGGACTACGTGGGCGCACTGGTCGGCGGCCTGGCGTTCCCCTTCCTCCTCCTTCCCTTCCTGGGCCAGCTGACCGGCACCCTGCTCACCGGCACGGTCAACGTGGTCGCCGGCGGCTGTCTGGTCCTGGGCCTGTTCCGCCGCGACCTCTCCCGCCGGAGCCGCTGGCTCCTGGTGATCGCCAACCTCACGGTGCTCGTCCTGCTCGCCTCCGCCGCCGTACTGGTCGACGACTTCGAACGGGCCGCGCGGCACGCCGTCTACGGCAAGGACGTCCGCGTCGCGCTCCAGACCGACGTCCAGGAGGTCGTCCTCACCGGCGGCACCCACGGCCGCCCCCTCGACCTCTTCCTCGACGGCCGCCTCCGGGTCAGCGGACGCGACGAGCACCGCTACCACGAGGCCCTCGTCGCCCCCGCGATGAACGGCCCCCACGCGCGCGTGCTCGTCCTCGGCGGCGGCGACGGCCTCGCCGCCCGCGAGGTGCTGCGCCTCCGGGGCGTGCGCCGCGTCGACATCGTCGAACTCGACGCGGGCGTCGTCCGGTTGGCCCGCCACGACCCCGCCCTGTCCGCGCTCAACGACCACGTCTACGACGACCCGCGCGTCCACGTCACCACGGGCGACCCCTTCGACGAACTGCGCGCCGTCCGCCCGGGGTCGTACGACGTGGTGATCGCGGACCTCCCCGACCCCGGCATCACCGCCAGCACGAAGCTGTACTCCCAGGAGTTCTACGGCCTCGCCCGCCGCGCCCTGACCGCCCACGGCCGCCTGGCCGTGCACGCCGGCCCGGTCTCCTCCCGCCGCCACGTCTTCTGGACGGTGGTCTCCACGATCCGCGCGGCCGGGCTTCACCCCGTCCCGTACCGGGTCGGGGGCCGCGCCTCGGGTTTCGCGGCGGGGCCTGATCGGACGAGCGGTACGTCCCGGGCTCCGCGGGACTGGGGGTTCGTGCTGGCGGCGCGGGGGGCGGTGCCTGCGGAGCCGGGGCTGGAGAGCGAGGAACGGGCGGCGGAGCGGACGCGGGTACGGGGGTTGGCGGCTTCTACGTTGGTGCATCCCCGGTACTGATCTCACGCGGGGCGCTGTCCATCAGCCCCCGCCGACGTTCACACCACCACACCAACACACCAGCACTTAAGGGCAACGGCAGGTGTACCCCCGGTCAACCTAGGTAGGCTCCACAGGCATGGAGCATGAGGTGTACGTTCCGGTTCCCGCCGAGCGACTGTGGGCCGCACTCGCCGACCCCGTCCGGGTCGCCCGCGCCGTCCCAGGCCTCCAGCAGGACGCCGGCACCGAACCCGTCGCCGGGCGCCTGAAGGTCCGCGTCGGCAGCCACTCCATCACCTACCGGGGGGCTGTCCGCGTCTCCGCGCAGGACGACGGTACGTACGCCGTGGAGGGCGACGCGACCGAGGCCCGCGGCACCGGCTCCGTCAAACTCGCCCTCAGCCTGCGCGTCCGCGAGACGGACGGCGGCTGCACCCTCGTCTTCGACGGCACGGCGACGGCGGACGGCCGGATCACCGAACTGGCGCCGGACGCGGTGAGGTCGGCGACGACCAGGCTGCTGGACCGCTTCGCGGAGAACCTGGGAGCGGAGGTGGAGGAGCCGGACGTGGAGGAGCCGGACGTGGAGGAGCCGGAACAGCCCGAACCCACGGACCCCACCCCCGTGTTGGAGGCATTGGAAGTCGAAGAGCCCGACGACTTGGACGAGCCCGACGACATCGACGAGATCGGCGACACCGTGGCCGACATCGGCGGCCTGGCCGAACCCCACGTCTCCGAGACCTTCGCCGACACCCCCGAACCCCCCGCCGAAGCCGCCCACGCCCGCCGCACGATGATCGGCCGTAGCGCGGAGGAGGTCGACCACGCGCCGCCGCGCGGCCGTTACGCCCCGGTCCCCGCCCCGCAGACCGTCTCGGCGAACGCCACCCTCCGCTGGGCGGCCCCCGCCGCGGCACTGGTCCTGGCCTCGGCGATCGTGGTCAACAGGGTGCTGCGCAAACGCCGTTGAAGGGTCGCCGTCCGCCTTCCCGATCAGCCCAGTAGGGTCGTGCCGTGAGTAACGAAGAGATCACGCTGACCGCGGGCGACGCGGAAGTGACGGTGCAGCCGGGCAACGGCGGCCGTATCGGAGGGCTCCGCGTCGGCGGCACCGAACTCCTGCGCCAGGGCGAGCGGTTCGGGTGCTTCCCGATGGTCCCCTGGTGCGGCCGGATCCGCGACGGCCGCTTCCGCGACGGTACGACCGTCCGCCAGATGCCCCTCAGCTCCCCGCCGCACGCCATCCACGGCACCGTCCGCGACGGCGCCTGGCGCACCGCCCGCAGGAGCGCCGACGAGGCGGTCATCACGTACGACCTGGTCGAGCCGTGGCCCTTCCCGGGCCGGGTCACCCAGGTCGTCGCGCTGACCGGGGACGCCCTGACGCTCACCATGGCGGTGGAGGCGCACGGCGACTCGTTCCCGGCGCAGATCGGCTGGCACCCGTGGTTCCACCGCAACCTCGGCGGCGAGGACGTGACCGTCGACTTCAGCCCAGCCTGGCAGGAGGAGCGCGGCGACGACCACCTCCCCACCGGCAACCGTGTCGACCGTAAACCGGGCCCCTGGGACGACTGCTTCGGCATGCCGGACGGCGTCGACGTCACGCTGACCTGGCCGGGACAGCTGGAGCTGAAGGTGACCAGCCCCGAGGAATGGGTCGTCGTCTACGACGAGCAGGAGGCCGCCGTGTGCGTGGAACCGCAGACCGGGCCGCCCAACGGCCTGAACACCCTCCCCCGCCTGGTCACCCCGATCGAGCCGCTGGAAGCCACGATGACCTGGACCTGGACGCGCCTCTAGGGCCTGCCCGGCGGACCACGTCGACTGCGGCGAACGGCGCCTTGGAGCACCGGTGAGCGGGGTCTGGTGCGTGCAGCTGCAAGGCGGAGGAGGGAGGCGACGCGGAGCGTCGGCGACCGACGACAACGCCGCAGATGTGCGTGCCAGACCCCGCGGCCCCGGCGTGGTCCGCGGGGCAGGCCCTAGGCTGGCAGGCATGACGGACGTACGCGGCGTGGTGCTGCAGCAGATCAAGGACAAGGCCGTGGTGCACGGCAAGGTGACCCTGTCGTCGGGGCTGGAGGCCGACTACTACATCGACCTCCGCCGCGTCACCCTCGACGGCGAGGCCGCCCCGCTCGTCGGGCAGGTGCTGCTGGACCTGACCGCCGGCCTCGACTTCGACGCGGTGGGCGGGCTGACCATGGGCGCCGACCCGGTCGCCACGTCGATGCTGCACGCCGCCGCCGCGCGCGGCCGGAAGCTGGACGCCTTCGTCGTGCGCAAGGCCGCGAAGGCGCACGGCATGCAGCGCCAGGTGGAGGGCCCGGAGATCAAGGGCCGCCGGGTGCTGGTCGTCGAGGACACCTCGACCACCGGCGACTCCCCGCTCACCGCCGTCGAGGCCGTGCGCGCGGCCGGTGCGGAGGTCGTCGGCGTCGCGACCATCGTGGACCGCGCGACCGGCGCCGCCGAGAAGATCGAGGCGGGCGCGGGAGTGCCGTACCTGTTCGCGTACTCGAAGGACGAGCTGGGCCTGGACTGACCGCCTCCGCCCTCGCGTCAGCCCGAGTTATCCACAGGGCGAGACGCAGGGACCGACTGTCCGGCCACGTCTGGAAAGATGGGCACGACGATGACGTCGCACCCAAGGTCTAGGTCAGGGCCGTAGTACGCAGATCGCGAAGATCGCCAACCCGCACATACCAAGGAGCGGACAGATGCCCATCGCAACCCCCGAGGTCTACAACGAGATGCTCGACCGGGCGAAGGCAGGCAAGTTCGCCTACCCGGCCATCAACGTGACCTCGACCCAGACCCTGCACGCTGCGCTGCGCGGCTTCGCGGAGGCCGAGAGCGACGGCATCGTCCAGATCTCCACGGGTGGCGCCGAGTTCCTGGGCGGCCAGTACGCCAAGGAGATGGTCACGGGTTCCGTGGCCCTGGCCGAGTTCGCGCACATCGTCGCCGAGAAGTACCCGGTCACGGTCGCGCTGCACACCGACCACTGCCCCAAGGACAAGCTCGACGGCTACGTCCGTCCGCTGATCGCCGTCTCCGAGGAGCGCGTGAAGGCCGGCGGCAACCCGCTGTTCCAGTCGCACATGTGGGACGGCTCGGCGGAGACCCTCGCCGACAACCTCGCCGTCGCGCAGGAGCTGCTGGCCCGCGCGGCCGCCGCGAAGATCATCCTTGAGGTGGAGATCACCCCGACCGGCGGCGAGGAGGACGGCGTCTCGCACGAGATCAACGACTCCCTCTACACCACGGTCGAGGACGCGATCCGTACGGTCGAGGCTCTCGGCCTGGGCGAGAAGGGCCGCTACCTGCTGGCCGCGTCGTTCGGCAACGTGCACGGCGTGTACAAGCCGGGCAACGTCGTCCTGCGCCCCGAGCTGCTCAAGGAGCTGAACGAGGGCGTGGCCGCGAAGTACGGTCAGCCGGCCGGCAGCAAGCCGTTCAACTTCGTCTTCCACGGCGGCTCCGGCTCCACGCCGGAGGAGATCGCCACCGCCCTGGAGAACGGCGTGGTGAAGATGAACCTCGACACCGATACCCAGTACGCGTTCACGCGCCCGATCGCGGACCACATGTTCCGCAACTACGACGGTGTGCTGAAGGTGGACGGCGAGGTCGGCTCCAAGAAGACCTACGACCCGCGCACCTGGGGCAAGCTCGCCGAGGCGTCGATGGCCGCGCGCGTCACCGAGGCCTGTGCGAACCTGCGCTCCACGGGCACGAAGATCAAGTAAGCGTCTCGAAGAACAGGTAGGCGTCTCTTCGAGGCGTTCACGAGGGTTTACGACGCCCTTTTCGCGAGCCCGGTGCTACGGCACCGGGCTCGTTGTATACCTGGGACATGTCCGACGTCCGGCTCGCCTCGCCCCAGGGCAAGTGGATCCTGCTGACCACGGTGCTCGGCTCCAGCATGGCCATGGTGGACTCCACCGTCGTCAACGTCGCCCTGCCCCGCATCGGCCGCGATCTCGACGCCGACCTGGCCGCCCTCCAGTGGACGGTCAACGCGTACATGCTCACGCTGGCCGGCCTGATCCTCCTCGGCGGTTCCCTCGGCGACCGCTACGGCCGCCGCAAGATCTTCGTCCTGGGCGTGGTCTGGTTCGCGGCGGCCTCCCTGCTGTGCGGTCTCGCGCCCAACGTGGGTGTCCTGGTCGCAGCCCGCGCGCTGCAGGGCATCGGCGGCGCGCTCCTCACCCCGGGCTCGCTCGCCCTCATCCAGGCCTCCTTCCACCCCGACGACCGGGCCAGGGCGGTCGGCCTGTGGTCCGGTTTCGGCGGCATCGGCGCGGCGATCGGCCCGTTCCTGGGCGGCTGGCTGGTGGACGGCCCCGGCTGGCGCTGGGTGTTCCTGATCAACGTCCCGATGGCGCTGGTCTGCGCCCCCATCGCCGTACGCCACGTCCCCGAGTCCGCGGACGGCCGCAAGCACGGCCGCTTCGATGTCCTCGGCGCGACACTGGGTGCTGTGTCGCTCGCGCTCGTGACCTACGCCCTGATCGAGGCGCGCAACGGCTCCCTCGTCGTCGTCCTGACCGCCGTCGCCGGCGTGGCCGCGGGCGTCGCCTTCGTCCACGTCGAGAAGCGCAGCGCCGACCCGATGATGCCGCCGGACATCTTCGCGTCGCGCCAGTTCACGGCGGTCAACCTCGTCACGTTCTGCGTCTACGCGGCGTTCGGCGGCTTCTTCTTCCTCACCGCGCTCCAACTCCAGGTCGTGGCGGGCTACTCGGCGCTCCAGGCCGGCACGGCCCTGCTCCCGACGACCGCCCTCATGCTGCTGTTCTCGGCCCGCTCCGGCGAACTGGCCCAGCGCATCGGCCCCCGCATCCCCCTGACCGTCGGCCCTCTGCTCTGCGCCACGGCGATGCTGCTGATGCTCCGGGTCGGCCCGGACGCCTCCTACCTCGCCGACGTCGTGCCCGCCCTGCTGGTGATGGGGGCCGGCATGGTCATCCTGGTCGCGCCGCTCACGGCCACCGTCCTCGCCTCCGTGGACACCGCGCGGGCGGGCCTGGCCAGTGGCATCAACAACGCGGCGGCCCGCGCGGCCGGCCTCATCGCGGTCGCCGCGCTGCCCCTGCTGGCGGGCATGGGCCCGGACGCGTACCGCTCGGCCCTCGCCTTCGACCACGCCTTCGACCGCGCGATGCTGTGGTGCGCGGGCGTCCTGGTGGCGGGCTCGGTCCTGGCCTACGCGACCGTACGGCGCCCGGCACCGGACTGCCGCCGCCCGGAGTGCCTCACACACGGCTCGATCACGGCTCCGCCGCTGGAGCCACAGGTGGGCAAGGGGCGTCTCGACGCGGGATAGCGGCGGCTCGATGCCGTGTGGCACCGGGATGCCGGGCAATCGCCGCCCCTGGGGGAGACTGGAACCCATGACGATTCACGAGAACCTCCTCGGGGGACCGCCCCCGACCCACCTCCCCGAAGACCCCGGGCCGCGCGACCTCCTCGCGAGCGGTGCGACGCCCGCCGATGTCGCCGCCAAGTACCCGACCTCCTCGCTGGCCTGGGCGCTGTTGGCCGACGACGCGTTCGAGCGCGGCAGCGTCGTGGAGTCGTACGCCTATGCCCGTACGGGCTACCACCGCGGCCTGGACTCCCTGCGGCGCAGCGGCTGGAAGGGCCACGGCCCGGTGCCGTGGGAGCACGAGCCGAACCGTGGCTTCCTGCGCGCCCTGCACGCCCTCGCCCGCGCCGCGCAGGCGATCGGCGAGCAGGAGGAGTACGCGAGGTGCAGCCAGTTCCTGAAGGACTCCTCGCCTACGGCGGCCCAGACGCTCGGCTAGTCCGGGGACATTGATGCAGGTCCGCCTGGTGTGACCAGGCGGACCTTGCGGTCTCGGGGGACGATTGTGGAGGATGCCCGGTGGGGACCGGGGCCCCCGTGTCGAAAACGGCAGGGGCGGACCGCTACCCGGAGTACGCATCAGGAGACAGCGATGTCCCAACCGGCTCAGGAACCTCAGGAGCCCGAGGCCCCGCATCTCGACTTCCAGGGGACGACCCCCTACGAGGACTACGTCCAGGCCGACGTCCTCACCCACCTCCAGCACACCCGCTCCGACGACCCCGGAGAGATGGTCTTCCTGGTCACCACCCAGGTCATGGAGCTGTGGTTCACCGTCATCGTCCACGAGTGGGAGACCGCCGCGAGGGCCCTGCGCGAGAACCGGGTGCCGGTCGCGATCGACGCGCTGAAGCGTTCCGTACGGGAACTCGACGCGCTCAACGCCTCCTGGCGCCCCCTCGGCCAGCTCACGCCGGCCCAGTTCAACTCCTACCGCGCCGCCCTCGGCGAGGGCTCCGGCTTCCAGTCCGCGATGTACCGCCGTATGGAGTTCCTGCTCGGCGAGAAGTCCGCGTCCATGCTCGTCCCGCACCGCGGAGCGCCGCGCGTGCACGCCGAGTTGGAGAAGGCCCTGCACGAACCGAGCCTCTACGACGAGGTGTTGGGGCTCCTCGACCGGCGCGGGCACGCGGTTCCCGAGGCCGTGCTGAAGCGTGACGTGACGCTGCGGTACGAGCCGTCGGAGCAGGTGGAGGAGGTGTGGACCGCCCTCTACTCGGGTGACGCCGACGACGAACTCGCCCGGCTCGGCGAGGCGTTGACCGACGTCGCCGAACTGGTCTGGCGATGGCGCAACGACCACCTCGTCGCCACCCGGCGCGCGATGGGCGCGAAGACCGGCACGGGCGGCTCCGCCGGAGTGGCATGGCTGGAGAAGCGTGCGCAGAAGAACGTGTTCCCCGAGCTGTGGACGGCGCGCTCCCATGTCTGAACTTGCCTTGAAGGCTGAGAAGTTGGACGCCGCCGACGAACTGGCGGGCGTGCGTTCGCAGTTCGTCCTCGATGACGTGGTCTACCTGGACGGGAACTCGCTCGGCGCGCTGCCGGTCGGTGTCCCCGGGCGGGTCGAGGACGTCGTACGCCGTCAGTGGGGCGAGCTGCGTATCCGGTCCTGGGACGAGAGCGGCTGGTGGACGGCGCCCGAGCGGATCGGCGACCGGATCGCCCCGCTGGTCGGGGCGGCGGCCGGGCAGATCGTCGTCGGCGACTCCACAAGTGTCAATGTCTTCAAGGCACTTGTGGCAGCGGTGCGGATGACGGCCGGCTCGGGCCGGGACGAGATCGTCGTCGACGCCACGACCTTTCCCACGGACGGGTACATCGCCGAGTCGGCGGCCCGGATGACCGGGTGCACGCTGCGGCCGGTGGCCCCGGCGCAGGTGCCGGGCGCGCTCGGCGACCGTACGGCCGCCGTGCTCCTCAACCACGTCGACTACCGCACCGGCCGGCTGCACGACCTGCCCGCGCTGACGGCCGCCGTGCACGCGGAGGGCGCGATCGTGGTCTGGGACCTGTGCCACAGCGCGGGCGCCCTGCCGGTCGGGCTCGACGAACACGGGGTCGACCTCGCGGTCGGCTGCACCTACAAGTACCTGAACGGCGGCCCGGGTTCACCCGCGTACATCTACGTGCGGCGGGAGTTGCAGGACCGCTTCGACTCCCCGCTTCCCGGCTGGAACTCGCACGCCGAGCCCTTCGGCATGCGGCCCGCCTACGAACCGGCGGCGGGCGCGTTGCGCGGTCGCGTGGGCACGCCGGACATCCTGTCCATGCTCGCCCTCGAAGCCGCCCTTGAGGTGTGGGACGGCGGTGTCGTCTCGATCGAGGCGGTGCGCGCCAAGTCCCTCGCCCTGACGGACTTCTTCCTGGAGTGCGTGGGGTCGTACGTCCCCGCCGGGCGGGTGGAGCCGGTGACTCCGGTGGCCCACGCGGAGCGCGGCAGCCAGGTCGCGCTGCGGTGTGTGGACGCCGGGGACGTGATGAAGCGGCTGATCGAGCGGGGCGTGGTCGGCGACTTCCGGCATCCGGATGTGCTGCGGTTCGGATTCACGCCGTTGTACGTCGGGTTCGCGGACGTGGAGCGGGCGGCCCGGGTACTCGGAGACGTGGTCCGCTAGAAGCTGTACCTCGATCTAACCGTCGTAGGAGATGGGAGCAGTTAGATCGTCGGAGAGGCTGACGACATACACCCCTGCCACGGCGGCGGCCTGCGCGGCTCGCGCGGCGCGCTCCGCGGCGGGGGTGTCCGGGGCGGTCCCGGTGGTCAGCAACTCGTAGTAGAGGGGCGCCGATACGGCCCGTACGACCTGGGAGGCGTCGGTGCCGGCGGGCAACTCCCCGCGCGCGACGGCCCGTTCGACACAGGGCGCCCACTCGGCGACCCGCACCTCGTAGAAGTGGCGCAGGGCCTCGGCCGTACGGGCGTCGCAGGTCGCGGCGGCGATGACGGCGCGGAACAGGGCGCCTTGGCGGGGATCGGCGAGCGTGCGCTGCACCAGCAGGGCGTTGGCGCGCAGGTCCCCGAGCAGCGAGCCCGTCTCCTCGCGCGGCAGCGACTGTTCGGCCATGTCGACGAGGAGGTCCGCGACCAGCGCGGTCACCGAACCCCAGCGCCGGTACACCGTGGTCTTGCCGACCTCCGCCCGCCGGGCGACGTCCGAGAGGTCGAGCCGGTCGACACCCTGCTCGGCCAGCACGTCACCCGCGGCCCGCAGCACCGCCGTACGCACGCGTGCCGTACGGCCGCCGGGGCGCAGGGTGCCGGGGTCGGGGTCGGGCTGAGGGTCGGGTCGGGGGTCGGGCTGGGGTCTGTGCTCGTGCTCGTCCTCGGCGGACATCGCGGTCTCCTTGGAGTGCTGATGAGGTGCCGTGACGGGCACGGCGTCAGCGTAACGAAACAGCAGAACCGTTTAACCCTCACCCAGCGTGACATCCGCGTGTCCGCGCACGTCACCGGCCTGGTAGCGTCCCGCCCACGGCCGCAATCTTCTCCAGGTCCGCCACATCCGAACCGTCCAAATCCTCCCCCAGTGCCGAAAGCCTGGGAGGTGCCCCCATCGTCGCTGAGAGGTTGGAGCATGCCGGACGACGCAGCCGCACGTGCCGTCGCAGAAGAGGAGTCGGCCTTCTCGCACCCCGCCGTCGACCCCGACAGCACCGCCGCGTACGGCGACCACCCCGACCAGGTGATCGACTTCTACGCCCCGCGCGGTGAACGCATGCCGGGCGGGGCTACGCCCCTGGTCGTAGTCCTGCACGGGGGCGCGTGGCGCGCCCCGCACGACCGCCGGCACATCACCCCGTTCGCGGACTTCCTCGCACGACGGGGGTTCGCGGTGGCCAACGTCGAGTACCGGCGGGGCGCGGCCCTGCCCGCGCAGGGTGGTACGAGTCCGGTCGCGGGGCGCTGGCCGGATACCTTCGACGACGTCGCGGCGGCGCTGGACGCGCTCCCCGCGCTCGTGCGGGAGGCGCTGCCGCAGGCCGATCCGCGCCGCATGGTGATCACCGGGCACTCGGCGGGCGGCCACCTCGCCCTGTGGGCGGCGGCCCGGCACGTCCTCCCGAAGGACGCCCCCTGGCGCACCCACGCCCCCGCCGCGCTGCGCGGCGTGGTCGCCCTCGCCCCGATCGCCGACTTCACGGTCGCCGAGAAGCTCGCGGTGTGCGACGGAGCGGCGGGCCAACTCCTGGGCGGGGAAGCCAAGTTCGCCGAACGACTGCCGTACGCCGACCCCACGCTCCTCCTCCCCACCGGCATCGCGACCACCCTGGTCCAGGGCCGCGCCGACGTCGACGTCCCCCAGGCGGTCGCCGAGTCCTACGCGGACGCGGCGGCGAAGTCGGGCGAGGTCGTGGGCCTCACGCTCCTGGAGGACGTCGGCCACTTCCCGCTGATCGACCCGGCGGCGGACGCGTGCGCGGTGGTGGCGGAGGAGATCGCACAGCTGGCGTGGTGAGCGACTGAGTGGCCGGGGGAGTGGCTGCCGGTTGTCGGTCGGCCGCCCCGGTCATACCCGTAATACCTGAGAGCTACGACGCAGGTGAGCTCCCTGGCGTGACGCGGACGACGAGCACGGATCCGTAATTTCTCTTCCAGATGAGCCCGACGGCCGGGCGGACTGGGAGGGGACACGGGGATGGGGACGGGGACGGGGCTCGATACGGGGGTGGCCGAGGCAGCAACTGCCGTGCCAGGGGCGGAAGTTTCCGTGGTTTCCGTGCCGCGGGCGGGCAGGCGTCGCCGCACCGGCAGATGGCGTCGCGCTCTTCTCGCCGCGCTCGTCACCGGGGCCCTGGTGATCCCCCTCTCGGCCGCGGCGCAGCTGGAGATCCCCGCACCGGCCCCCGCCGTCCTCGCCCCGCTCACGTCGGCCACGCTGGACGAGGCGTACGCGGCGAACCGGGCCAACGCCGTCGAGGCCTCCCGTATGGCTGCCGCCGACGGCGACGGCCGTCGTGCTGCGGCGGACCGGGCGATGGCCGACCCGGACCGTGACTTCCTCGCGTTCGACGGCCGCGGCTCCGGTCAAGCGACGGAGGTCTTCGGGGACTTGGCGCACGCCGACCGCGTAGCCGTCCTGGTCCCGGGCTCGGACACCACGCTCGACACCTACGACCGCTTCCGCGCGACCGCGCTCAACCTGCACCGCCGACTGACCCGGGACGCCCCCAACTCCCGTACGGCGGTGGTGTCCTGGCTCGGCTACCAGACCCCGCGCACGGTGAGCACCACAGTCCTGACAGCGGGCAGAGCGGACCAAGCGGCCCCACACCTACGGGAGTTCGTACGACAGCTGCACGCCATCACCGGCCGCGAGGCGCACGTCACGCTGGTGTGCCACTCGTACGGCACGGTCGTCTGCGGCCGAGCCGCCGCGGGCTTGGCCGTGTCCGACATCGCCCTGGTCGGCAGTCCCGGCACGGGCGCCGTCTCCGCCGCCGGTCTGCACACCCCGGCCCGGGTCTGGGCGGCACGCGGCGCCGACGACTGGGTCGAAGGCGTCCCGCACGTCAGCGCGGACCTGTTCGGCACGACCGTCGGCTTCGGCACCGACCCGGTGTCCCCGGCGTTCTGCGCCCACGTCTTCACGGCCGGCGACGGCGGCCACAGCGACTACTTCACCCCGGGCTCGGCCTCCCTGGCCAACCTCGCCCGGATCGTCCTGGGCGAGACCTCGGAGGTGACCCATGCGTGACCGGACCCTTGGCGGCACGATGAACGGGATCGAGAACGGGATCGAGAACGGGAACAGGACCGGGATCGGGATACGGCAGGGCATGCACGGCATAAGGCAGCGCGCCGCCCGCGTCGACGCCACGACCCCGTCCGACCGGGACCGCGCCGTGGACGCCCTGCGCGCCCTCGCGATCCTCGGCGTCGTCCTGGGCCACTGGCTGGTGACGGCCCTGATCGCGGACGGCGGCACGCTGCACACGGCGAGCCCGTTGCAGCACATGCCGTGGCTGACGCCGATCTCCTGGGTGTTCCAGACGCTGGCGGTGTTCTTCCTGGTGGGCGGCCATGTGGCGACCCGCGGTTACGCCTCGGCACGGGCGCGGGGCACGACGTACGGTCAATGGCTGACCGCCGGGCTGGCCCGGCTGTTCAGACCGGCGGCCGCGGTCCTCACCCTGTGGACGGTGACGGCCGTAGCGCTGCTCCTGTCCGGCACGGACTTCGAGACGGTCCGCACCCTGGTCAAGCTGGCGCTGTCACCGATGTGGTTCCTGGTCGTGTTCGCGGGCCTGACGGCGGCGACTCCCCTCGTGACCCGACTGAACCCGCTGTGGCCGCTGGCCGTCGTACTGCACGTGGACCTGATCCGTTTCGGACTCGGCGGCCCGTCCTGGCTCGGCTGGGTGAACGTGGCGGCCGGCTGGCTGGTGCCCTACACGCTCGGCGCGGCCTGGACCCGGGGCGAGTTGGACCGTGCCCGAGCGGGCTGGACCCTCCTGGCGGGCGGTACGGCGGCGACGGCGGCGCTCGTCCTCTGGGCGGGTTACCCGGCGTCGATGGTCGGCGTCCCCGGCACCACGATCTCCAACCTCGACCCGCCGACCCTGGCCGCCGTCACCTTCGGCCTGGCCCAGTGCGGCCTGGCCCTCCTCCTCCGCGACCGCCTGCGCCGCACGACGCGCCGCCCGCTCGCCTGGTCGGCGGTGGCGCTGGTCAACCTCTCCGCGATGACGATCTTCCTCTGGCACCAGACGGCCCTGATGGCCATCACGGCCGCGACCCTCCCCGCAGGCCACCTGCCCGGCCTGCACACCCACCCCGACAACCTGACGTGGGTCGCGGCCCGAGTGGCATGGCTCCCCGTGTTCGCCCTGGCCCTGGCAATCTGTTGGACGGCGTTCCGGACGTACGAACAGGACCCCCGCCCACGCTCGCGCCCCCGCCTGATCCGCACCCGCACCCGCATCCGAGCCAAGAGCCTTCACCGTGCCTAGGGTTGACCAGATGAACGCTCCCGCCCATGACCCTTCGGCCGCCGACGGCGCCAAGCCCCCACAGGGGCCACCCGCACCCGACGACGAAGCCCGCACGGGCGCCACCGCACCCACTCCCACCTCCACCGGTACTCCGTTCCCCGAACACCGCCCGCTCCGCTACCTCACGTACGCGATCGTCTCCCTCGCTGCCCTGGCCCTTGCCCTCACCGGCACGGACGAGATGATGAGCGACTACGGACTGGGCCCGATCCAGGGCCTGTTCGCCGGTTTCGCGCAGGGCGTCGCCCTGGTCCTCGCCCTGCGCCGCCCCGTCCACGCGTGGGCCCTGTCCCTCGCCGCCACGGCCGTCACCGCCCTGATGGCCCGCTCCGCGTTGTCGGTCAGCCCCGCCCTGACCCATGGCCCGTACCCCGGCCCCAACTGGCCCTGGAACACCCAGGAAGTCGTGGTGCAGGCCGCCGTACTCCTGCTCCTGGCGCTGCGCGTACCCGCCCGCAGAGCCCTCGCGGCGCTGGCCGCGACGGGGCTGACGACGTTCGTCGTCCAGGGTGCGGTCGGCGCCCAGCGATTCACCTCGACGGGCGTGGTCGCGGTCGCCGTCTGCGCGGTGGCCGTCCTCGTCGGCACCGCCCTGCGCGGCCGCAGCGAGGCCCGTACCCAACTCGTCGAGCAGGTCACGATCACGGCGGAGGAGCGGCACCACCGCACACTCCTGGAGGAGCGCAGCCGTATCGCACGCGAACTGCACGACGTGGTCGCGCACCACATGTCGGTGATCTCCATCCAGGCCCAAGTGGCGCCCCACCTGGTCGAGAACCCCTCGGAGGAACTCAGGGAGAACCTCGCGGGCATCCGGCAGAACGCCCTCGAAGCCCTCGCCGAACTGCGCCGGGTCCTCGGCGTGCTCCGTTCGGAGAACCCGGATTATCCGGAGGACCCGTACGCCCTGGCCGCCCCCGGCACCGGTGCCGCCCCCCACGCTCCGCAGCCCACGCTGGACCGGCTGGACGCCCTGATGGAGAACACCAGGGCCGCCGGTCTCGACGTACGCAGCGACATCAGGGGCGAGCCGCGCCCGCTGGCACCCGGCGTGGAGCTGTCGGCGTACCGGATCATCCAGGAGGCGCTCAGCAACGCGCTGCGCCACGCTCCCGGTTCCACGGTCGCCGTCGAGGTCACCCACCTCCCCGAGGGGTTGCAGCTGGCGGTCACCAACTCCCGCCCGCAGCAAGCGGCCCCGCCCTCCCTGGGCGCCGGCCACGGCCTGCTCGGCATGCGGGAGCGCGCGTCGATGCTCGGCGGACACCTGACCGCGACGAGAACATTCCAGGGCGGCTTCGCCATCGTCGCGTTCCTGCCCAGGGACGGCGTCGCGCCCACCGACGAACCCGACAACCCCGACGGACTTGCCGTCCCCGAGATCATCTTTCCGACAGGAGACGAGAACCCATGACGAGCGGCACCATCCGCGTACTCATCGCCGACGACCAGCAGATGGTCCGGCAGGGCTTCACCGTGCTGCTCAACGCCCAGCCCGGCATAGAGGTGGTGGGCCAGGCGGTCGACGGCCTGGACGCGGTCGCCAAGGTCGCCGAACTCGCCCCGGACGTCGTCCTCATGGACATCCGCATGCCCGAACTCGGCGGCATCGAGGCGACCCGCCGTATCACCGGCGAGACCCCGCAGATCAAGGTGCTGGTGCTCACCACCTTCGACCTCGACGAGTACGTGTACGAGGCACTGCGCGCCGGCGCGTCCGGCTTCCTCCTGAAGGACGCGTCCGCCGAGCAACTGGCCGAGGCGGTACGGGTGGTGGCGGCCGGCGACGCGCTGCTCGCGCCCGGTGTCACCCGCCGCCTGATCGCCGAGTTCTCCCGGTTGAACGGGACACCGCGCACCCCGCTCAAGTCACGCGTCGGCGACCTCACCGAGCGCGAGACGGAGGTCCTCGCACTGATCGCGCAGGGCCTGTCCAACGCGGAGATCGCCGAGCACCTGGTCGTCGCCGAACAGACCGTGAAGACCCATGTGGGCCGCATCCTGGTGAAGTTGGGACTGCGGGATCGTACGCAGGCGGCGGTGTTCGCGTACGAGTCGGGGCTGGTCCGTCCGGGCGGCGGCCGCTGAAGCCGGACCGTCAGGCATACCCGTAGTACTTGAGACGGACGGACCAGGACCCTTCTCACAGGTGACGACGGCTACCCGCCCCTCCGCCTACCGTTTTGAACGTGACCGATACGACCCAGCAGTTGCCGCCAGGCGCCGCCACCAAGCCGCGCAGTCCGGAGTTCAGGCTGGCCGCGGACGCCCTGCGCGGGCTGCGGCAGGACCTGTTCCACGACGCCTTCGCCTACCGCCCGTTGCCCCGCGCCACCGACGACGGCCCGCTGACCCGGCGCCTGAGGGGTCGGCCGCGGGAGTACGCGGCCTGGAGCCCACACGCCCTGATCCTCGCGGCCGGCCTGCTCGCGATGTTCATCGCCTCGGACAACGCGATCCGCGGCACGGGCAGCAACACGGTCCTCGGCCTGCTCGCCCTGCTGCCGGTGCTGCTGACCATGGTGCGGCCGGTCGGCGCGTTCTGGCTGTCCATGGTCGCCACTCCGGTCGCCACGATGCTGGCGAACGAGTGGGACGACTCGTGGCCGTGGCTGGCCGGCAGTTTTGCCTGCCATCTGTTCGTGCTGACGATCGTGGCCATACGCACCAGGCCTCGCACCGCCGCCTGGATGTGGGTACTGACGGCGGTCTACGGCTTCATCGGCGGCAACGTCTCCGGTGGCCGCGACTTCCGCGCCGACACGGCGCAGGTGCTGTTCAGCTCCGCGCTGGTCCTGCTCGGCGTCGCCGTCTGGCAGATACGCCGCGAGGCCCGGCAGGAGGTGACCGCGCAGCAGACGGTGACGGCGCACGAGCGGTCCCGGCGCACACTGCTGGAGGAGCGCACGACGATCGCCCGCGAGCTGCACGACGTGGTGGCCCACCACATGTCGGTGGTCGCCATCCAGGCGGAGGCCGCGCCCTACCGCGTGGAGAACCCGCCGCCGGAGCTGGAGCGCGCGTTCGTCACGATCCGGGAGAACGCGGTGGCGGCCCTGACCGAGCTGCGCCGGGTCCTGGGCGTGGTGCGTGCGGAGGACTACGAGGCGCCGGACGCCCCGCAGCCCACCCTCGCCGACATGGACGCGCTGCTCGCCAATGTGCGCGACGCCGGCCTGAGCGTCGACAAGGCGGTGACGGGGGCGGTGCGTGAACTCCCGCAGGGCGTCGAGCTGTCGGCGTACCGGATAGTGCAGGAGGCGTTGAGCAACACCCTGCGGCACGCGCCCGGTGCGAGTGCCCGCGTGGAGATCGGCTACGTGCTGGGCGGGCTTGGCCTGCGCATAGTCAACGGCCCGATGCCCGAGCCGAGCCTGGTGAAGCCGTCGCCCGGCGCGGGGCACGGCATCACCGGGATGCGGGAGCGGGTCTCCATGCTGGACGGCGAGATGACGGCGGCCCCGGCGGACGACGGCGGCTATGAGGTGACGGTGTTCCTGCCGGTCCCGAGTGTGAGCGAACCGGCCTCGAGTGCGAGCGAAGGAGACGCATGACGATCCGCGTACTGATCGCGGACGACCAGATGATGGTGCGTGAGGGCTTCTCGGTCCTGTTGGGCGCGATGCCGGACATCGAGGTCGTCGGCGAGGCGGTGAACGGGCGCGACGCGGTCGAGCGGGTACGCGAACTGGCCCCGGACGTCGTCCTGATGGACATCCGGATGCCGGAGATGAACGGCATCGAGGCGACCCGGGAGATCGTCGCGGCGGACGGTGCGGCGAAGGTGCTGGTGCTCACCACGTTCGACCTCGACGAGTACGTGTACCAGGCGCTGCGCGCGGGAGCCTCCGGCTTCCTCCTCAAGGACGCCTCGGCACGCCAACTCGCCGACGGGGTTCGGGTGGTGGCGGCCGGCGAGGCGCTGCTCGCCCCCTCCGTCACGAGGCGGCTGATCACGGAGTTCTCGAAGCTGTCCGAGACACCCCGCCTGATGCCCACCGCGCAGCAGGGGACGTACGGGGATCTGACCGAGCGGGAGACGGAGGTGCTGGTCCTCATCGCCCAGGGCCTGTCGAACGGGGAGATCGCCGAGCGGCTGGTGGTCGCCGAGTCGACGATCAAGACCCATGTCAGCCGCGTCCTGGTGAAGTTGGGGTTGCGGGACCGTACGCAGGCGGCGGTGTTCGCGTACGAGGCGAGGTTGGTGAGGCCGGGCTAGGCGCAGGCCGAGGGCAGGTTCTGAGGAGACTCTGATGGAACGCTGAGCCGATTCTGTCCCGGGCTCTGAGGGGACGTTGATCAGCGGCGGAGGGTTCCGTTCGAGAGTGGTGCGCAGCAACTGGTGCTTCCACCGAACCTCCCCTCTCGATGGAGTGATCCATGGCCTTCGCCCCGCGCAAGAAGAAATCCGCCCGGCTCCTCTCCCCCCGTACGCTCGGCGTGCTCGGTGCCCTCACCGTGGGCGCCTCGCTGCTCACGGCTCCGCAGGCCCTCGCCGCCGACACCCCGACCAACGCCGAGCTGCTGAAGGCCTGCAACTGGGCCAGTTTCTGCAAGTTCCGCCCGCAGAGCTACTGGAGCTACACCGGCCCGGCGCACCAGGTCGGCAGCACCGCGTACAACTGCGGGAGCCAGACCAACCAGCACCGGATCGACTGGGCGGACACGACCACCGCCGGCAACACGGTCGGTGTCTCGGTCACGGCGGGCTACAAGTTCGCCGAGGTATTCGAGGTCCAGGTCGAGACCAGTTACAGCCACACCTGGCAGAACTCCCACACCGACTGGGCCCGGGTCAGCGCGGTGCCCGCGCGGGCGCACACCTGCCTGAGCGCGGCGGACGCGGAGACGGCGTAGCGCTGGAGCGGGACGTGGTCGCCGGCGACGTAGAGGGTGCCGCTGTCGGGGTTGAAGGCGAGGGAGCGGATGCCTTCGCCGGGGGTGGGGAGGTTGCCGCCGAGGGGCTGCCGGGTGGCGGTGTCCCAGAGTCCGGCTCCGCGTCCCCCGGCACCAGCAGATGCCCGTGGGTCGCCGCGGGCGTGGCCCCCGGGGTGAGCACGCGCAGCACCGCCGCGCAGCCGTCCTCCTGGACGCGCCGCCGCAGCCGGGGTATCAGCCCGGCCCGCAGCAACGACGACTTCCCGCTGCCGGACGCCCCGAACACCATCGCCAGCCGGTGCTCGTACACCAGCTCCAGCAACTCCCCGACCAGCCGTTCCCGCCCGAAGAACAGCGCTTCGTCACCGGGCTCGAACCGGACAAGCCCGCGATACGGCGGCTCGTCGCCACCGCCGCTGCCGTCCTGCCGAGCGGCCCGCTCCTCCTCGGCCGCCGCCTTCCACCGCGCCTCCCACTCCCCGGGATCGGCGTCGCAGGCCCGCGCGTACGCCTGCACCACGGCGAGCGAGGGCAGCCGCTCACCGCCGGCCGCCTGCGCGAGGGTGGCCGCCGAGTAGTGCGCGCGCCGGGCCATCACCCGTTACGACGGTCCGCCGCACGCGGCGCGCAGTTCGCGCAGCTCGTGCGCGAGCCGCTGCACGGCTCCGGCCTCGGGGTCCACCGGCCGCTCGGGACGTCCCATCGCACCACCCATGGCCGGTTCGATCGCCCATTCCTGGCATGTCGCCATGATTGAAACATCAAGAAGTGAAGACGGGGGCGGCGCGGAGGACCGCTCTCTGCGATGTTCACCACAAGTCCACAGGGGCGTGACCAAAAGCCGGTCCAAAGCCGGTCCAAGCCGGTCCAAGACCCAGGACACCCCTGGTCAGAAGCTCGTCCAACGGTTAGCGTCCGTCCATGGCAGCTGCTGACGACCTCGCCTTCGACCCCTGGGACCCGGCGTTCGTGTCCGACCCGTACCCCGCCTACGCCGAACTGCGGCAGCGGGGCCGGGTCACGTACTACGAGCCCACGGACCAATGGCTGGTCCCCCGCCACGCGGACGTCTCGGCACTCCTCCGCGACCGCCGCCTCGGCCGCACCTACCAACACCGCTTCACCCACGAGGACTTCGGCCGTACGGCGCCCCCGCCCGAGCACGAGCCCTTCCACACCCTCAACGACCACGGCATGCTCGACCTGGAGCCCCCGGACCACACCCGCATCCGGCGCCTGGTCTCGAAGGCGTTCACCCCGCGCACGGTCGAGCAACTGAAGCCGTACGTGAGCCAGTTGGCGGGCGAACTGGTGGACGGCCTGGCGGCTGCCGGCGGCGGCGACCTGCTGACCGACGTGGCGGAGCCGTTGCCGGTGGCGGTGATCGCCGAGATGCTCGGCATCCCGGAGTCCGACCGCGCCCCGCTCCGCCCCTGGTCGGCGGACATCTGCGGCATGTACGAACTGAGCCCGTCCGAGGACACGGCGGCGAAGGCGGTCCGGGCATCGACCGAATTCGCTTCGTATCTACGCGAGTTGATCGCCGCCCGACGCAAGGAACCCGGCGACGACCTCATCTCCGGCCTCATCGCGGCCCACGACGAGGAGGACCGCCTCACCGAACAGGAGATGATCTCCACCGCCGTACTCCTGCTGAACGCGGGCCACGAGGCGACGGTCAACGCCACGGTGAACGGCTGGTGGGCCCTGTTCCGCAACCCGTCCCAACTGGCAGCCCTGCGCGCGGACCACTCGCTGATCCCCTCCGCCGTGGAGGAGTTGATGCGCTACGACACCCCGCTCCAGCTCTTCGAGCGGTGGGTGCTGGACGAGATCGAGATCGACGGCACGGTGATCCCGCGCGGCGCGGAGATCGCGATGCTGTTCGGCGCGGCCAACCATGACCCGGCGGTCTTCGCGTCCCCGGAGCACCTGGACCTCACCCGCACGGACAACCCGCACATCAGCTTCAGCGCGGGGATTCATTACTGCATCGGTGCGCCCTTGGCCCGTATCGAACTGGCGGCTTCTATGGGGGCGTTGCTGGAGAGGGCCCCTACGTTGAGGCTGGCGGCGGAGCCGGAGCGGAAGCCGAACTTCGTGATTCGGGGGTTGGAGGGGCTGAAGGTCGAGGTGGGGTGAGGGCGGGTGTCTTCCTCAGCCGTTCGACGTGCCGCTGCTGGATGTCGCGGGTGAACGTGAGGTACTCGATGACCAGTTCCAGCTGGTCGGGGGTGTAGCGCTCGCGTACCCGCTGGCCGGAGTCTTCGAGGAACGGGCCGATGAGGCCGTAGGCGCGCCGGGCGGCCTCCGGGGTGATGCGGATCAGGGTCTTGCGGCGGTCGCCGGGGTGCGGGGTGCGAGTGAGGTAGGCGAGTTTCTCCAGCCGGTCGAGCATCGTGGTGACGCTCCCGGTGGTCAGGCCCAGTTGCCGGCTCAGCTCGCGGGGGGTGGTCTCCTCCACCGCGAGAAGGATCTCCAGGCAGCGCAGGTCGGTCTCGTTGACGCCCATCAGACGGGCCAGCTCGCGGTCGAAGTCGTCCACGGCGCTCTGGTAGGCCTGGACCGCCGTTCCCAGCCGCGACTCGACCGAGTCCGAGTCCGAGCCTGCACCCGTCACCGGCTCCGTTCCGCTGGGCATTCGAGGTATCTCCCTTCACTGTCGGTATTGGCTTGAAGGGCAAGATACATGGAGCTCAAGCTGAACGTCGGTCGCGCGTGGCGCCTTCGGGCCAGAGGACCTTTACGGGTACGTCGTGCTGCCGCGCGTAGGTGACGACGTCGGCGGTGCCGCCGTGGCCGCGGGCGGGTCGGCCGTCCCAGACGGCGAGGAGTTCGTCGACCTGGTCCACGAGGAGTTCGCCGGCCGCCATGTAGGCGTCGGGGCCGGAGACGTCGAGTCCCGTGCGGTGGACCTGCGCGGCTCGGTGGAGGAGGTCGTCGTAGGTGGGGTGGTCTCGGGCGGGAAGGGCGGCGCGGTACTGCTGGGCCGGCAGGACGACTTCGAGTTGCCCGCCGTGGTCGAGGACGGCCTGGGCGAACCAGGTATCGGGTCCGTCGGCGATACAACTGACGCCCACCAGGCCCGCGTTGCCGGTGCCGATACCGGCGCCGGTACCGGTGCTGTACGACGTGACCGCCTCCTCGACGAGCGCGCGCACCTTCCGCTCGACCTCGCCGGACAGGCCGCGGTGTCCAGTGATCCCTACTCTCATGTGGTGGTGACTCCTGCTGTGTGAGGGGGAGTTCGAGGGTTCCGGACGATCGCGATCTCCGCCGTGTCGCGTACGCCGACCGCGCGCAACGCATCGATGAAGACCTCCGCGAGCCAGGCCGCCGCGTCCGGGGTCCACTCGGGCAGGCTGCCCAACGCCGTTTCCTCTCAGCCCAGTTGAGTGCTGTCTGCGAGTGCTAGCTGACGCGCCGGACCAGTGCCCAGACACACAGTGACGCGACAACCCCGCCCAACACCGCCAGCGGCAACTCGGCGTAGAGGACACTCCAGTCGGGGGCCGCCTCGAAGCGGCGGAAGCGGTTCTGGACGTCGTACGACCACACCGCCAGCCCGACTCCCGCGCCGAGTGCGGCGGTCAGACATCCTCCGGCGGCCTGCGCGCGTTGTCCCATGCCCGGGACGGACGCGCGCGGGCCGCCGGAGGTTCCCAACGCCCGCTGCCCTTCGTCAGGTTGTGAGGTCGCGTCGCCGTAGACCCGCCAGTCCTACGGCGACCAGGGCGGCGGCGATCGCGGTGAGCGCGATCACCGGTCCCCACGCCATGGCGCCGCCCGGCAGCTTCGGCAGGTGGCCGAAGGGGGAGATGTCCAGGACTGCCTGGGGGAGGTTCAGCGCGGGGCCGATCCAGCCGAGGAGGAGGGCGAGTCCGGCCGCTCCCCAGGACGCCGGGGAAAGGCGCGGGGAGATCCCGTGGAGCAGGACCGCGAGGGCGCCGAGGGTCCAGATCGCCGGGAGTTGGACCAGGGTGGCGGCCAGGATGGGGCCCGGGTCGGCGCCGTAGCCGAGGGTCAGTCCGAGGCCGCTCAGCAGCATGATCAGGACCGCGCCTCCGAAGGCGATGACCAAGTGGCCTGCCGCCCAGCGCAGGCGGCCCACCGCGTTCGCCAGGATCGGTTCGGCGCGCTGGCCGGTCTCCTCGCTGTGCAGTCGTAGGACCGAGGAGACCGCGTACAGCGCGGCGAGCATGCCGAACATGCCGACCATCGTGGCCAGGAACGCGTTCTCGATGCCGGACTGGCCGCCCATCCGCTCGACGATCTCGCGGGTCTTGGCGTTGTCCCCGACCAGGTCCGCCGCGCCCTTCGTGATGCCACCGAAGGCGACCCCGGCCGCGAAGAACCCGAGGCTCCAGCCCAGTACACCGCCCCGCTGGAGGCGCCAGGCCAGCGCGCCCGCCGTGCCGAGACGGCCGTGGGCCGGGCCCGGTCGGGCGGGCAGGAAGCTCATGCCGACGTCTCGGCGGCCCGCCAACTCGTAGGCCACCAGGCCCTGGAGGAGGGGCGCGGCTACGAACAGGCCCAATACCCACCAGCGTTCGGACGCGAACGGGCGCAGGTTCTCCAGCCAGCCGATCGGCGAGATCCAAGTCGCGGGCGAGGAACCGTTGTTGGTGGACGAGTCTCCTACCGCGCGCAGTACGAAGGCCGCCCCCACCAGCCCGCCGGTCAGGCCCTTCGCCAACCGGCCGCTGTCCGTGAACTGCGCGGCGATCGCCGCCAGCGTCGCGAACACCATGCCCACTCCGCCGATGCCGAGGCCGAGAGCAAGGGCTCCCGCCGACCCCTGGCCGGCCATACCGCCCGTTATCAGCAGCGCCAGCGCGGAGTTGGCGACGAGCGCGGCCAACAGGGCCGCCGTCAGCGGTGCTCGGCGGCCCACCACCGCCGAGGAGATGAGTTCCTGGCGGCCGCTCTCCTCCTCGTCGCGGGTGTGCCGTACGACGACGACCAGGCTCATGACCCCGGCGAGGATCGCGGCGTAGCCGCCGATGCGCCACGCGGTGAGGCCGCCGAGCGAGTCGCTGAACACCGGGCCGTAGGTGGCGCGCAGTGAACTGTTGGTGAGCATCTGGCGGGCGATGTCGGCGCGTTCGGCGGGGGTGGAGTAGACGCTTCGCAGTGACCCGGGGAGCGACAGCACCAGCAGGCCCGTCACCGCCACCCAGGCCGGGATCACCACGCGGTCGCGGCGCAGGTTGAACCTCAACAGGGCGCCGGTGCCGGCCAGTTGGCGCGATCCGCCCGTGCGTACGGCGAACGTGGCGGTGGTCATCGGGCCACCGTGCCCGTGCCCGTGTCCGCGTTCGTGTCCGTATCCGTGTCCTGGTAGTGGCGGAGGAACAGTTCCTCCAGCGTCGGTGGCTTCGAGGTCAGCGACCGTACGCCCGACTCGCTCAACGCGCGCAGCACGGCGTTCAGTTGGTCTGTCTCCACCTGGAGGCGGACTCGATGACCCGCTACGTCGAGGTCGTGGACGCCCGGGAGGGACGTCAACCCGTTGGGCGCGCCCACCAGTTCGGCGGTCACGCTCGTGCGGGTGAGGTGGCGCAGGTCGGACAGCGAACCGCTCTCCACCGTGCGGCCCTTGCGGATGATGCTCACCCGGTCGCACAACTCCTCGACCTCGCTGAGGATGTGGGAGGAGAGGAGGATCGTCCGGCCCCGGTCGCGCTCCTCCTCCACGCAGCGCTGGAAGACCTCCTCCATCAGGGGGTCGAGGCCCGAGGTCGGTTCGTCGAGGATCAGCAGGTCCACGTCCGAGGCGAACGCGGCGACGAGCGCGACCTTTTGGCGGTTGCCCTTCGAATACGTGCGGCCCTTTTTGGTGGGGTCGAGTTCGAAGCGGTCGATCAGGTCGGCGCGGCGCGTCTTGTCGAGGCCGTCGCGCAACTTGCCGTAGAGATCGATGACTTCGCCTCCGGAGAGGTTGCGCCACAGCGTCACGTCGCCGGGGACGTAGGCGACCCGGCGGTGCAGTTCGACGGCGTCCGTCCATGGGTCGCGGCCCAGGAGTTGGGCGGCGCCGGAGTCGGCGTGGAGCAGGCCGAGCAGGACGCGGATCGTCGTGGACTTGCCGGAGCCGTTGGGGCCGAGGAAGCCGTGCACCTCGCCGGTCTCGACGTCCAGGTCGAGGCCGGTGAGGGCATGCGTCTTGCCGAACGACTTGTGGAGTCCGGAGACGGTGATTGCCTTCGTCATGGTTCAGAACGTACGCGTCCTTCAGAAATTTGTGAAGTTAAGGAAGCCTATGAAGGTCGGGTTAGGGTGAGGACATGACGGATACACCTGGTGCGCGGGACGCGGAGTCCGTGTCGAAGTTCGTCGAGTCCTTCGCGGCGCAGCTCGTCGAGGCCGGGATGCAGCGCATGCCCGCCCGGATCTTCGCCGCCCTGCTCTCCTCGGACGAGGGCGCGATGACCTCCGTCGAACTGGGTGAGCAACTCCGGATCAGTCCGGCCGCCGTCTCCGGCGGGGTGCGTTATCTGGCGCAGCAGCACATGGTGTCGCGGGAGCGCGAGCCGGGTTCGCGGCGCGAGCGGTACCGGGTTCAGGGCAACCAGTGGTACGAGGCGCTCACCAACCGCGAGGCCGTCCTCAAGCGGTGGGAGGCGGCCTTGAGTGAGGGTGTCACCAGCCTCGGTGCGGAGACCCCGGCGGGGCGCCGTATGGCCGAGACGCTCGCGTTCTTCGAGTTCGTCGACGGGGAGATCGCGGCGATGATGGAACGCTGGCGGGTGTACCGGGAGGAGACCTTCGGGCAGTGAAGAACGCCGGTTCGGGAGCGCCCTAAAGGGGCGCGGGGAACTGCGCGACCAGCCCACCGACGGGCCGCAGGTGCGTACTGGCCTGCGGGAGCGTCGTGGCTGGTCGCGCCCACGCGGCGGAGCCGCAAATCAACACAGCCCCGCGCCCCTAAAAGCAGGGCAATTCAGCGCTCCTTTGTTTCCTCCAGCACCGTCCTACCCAGCAGCGCGTACCGCTCGGGCGCCCGGCGCTTCAAGTACTGGGCGTAGCCGACACCCGTCGCCGCGACCAGCATCACCAGCCACGGTGTCGCCTTCAGTACCAGGGACCCGGACTCCGACCCCGCCGCGACGCTCATGTTGGACACCAGCAGTACGACGACCGCCAGCATCGCGATGCCCCCGACGAGCGGAGCGGTGAACGTCCTGAACCAGTGCCGGCTCTCGGGGTGGTTCTTGCGGAAGTAGGCCAGCACCGCGAACGAGCACACGGCCTGCACGACCAGGATCGCCATCGTGCCGAGGATGGCCAGCAGGACGTAGAGGGCGTTGGCCGGGTCCTTGCTCGTGGCCCAGAACCCGAGGATCAGCACCGCGCTCACCACCGTCTGCACCAGGCCGGCGATGTGCGGGGAGCCGTGCCGGGCGTGGGTGCGGCCGACGGTGTTCTTCAGCTTCGGCAGGACGCCTTCGCGGCCCAGCGCGTACATGTAGCGGGAGGCGCAGTTGTGGAAGGCCATGCCGCAGGCGAGCGAGCCGGTGATCATCAGCCACTGCATGAGGTCGACCGCCCAGTGGCCGACGTAGTGCTCGGTGGGGTTGAAGAAGAGGGCGAGGGGGTTCGCGGAGGACGCGGCCTTCACGGCCTCCGTCTCGCCGTTGCCGATGATGGCCATCCAGGAGACGAAGACGTAGAAGACGCCGACGCCCAGGACGCTGATCATCGTCGCCTTGGGGATGATCTTCTTCGGGTCGCGGGACTCCTCGCCGTACAGCGCGGTCGACTCGAAGCCGACCCACGACCAGAAGGCGAAGAAGAGGCCGAGTCCGGCGCTGGTGCCCTTGAACGCGTTGACCGGGTTGACCGGACCGAAGGTGAAGCCGTGCGGGCCGCCGCCGTGCAGGGCGACCGAGATCGCCATCGCCGCGAGGACGGTCACCTCGGTGCCGAGCAGGACCACGAGGAGCTTCTCGGCGACCGAGACACCGAACCACGTGCCCACCGAGTTGACGGCGAGCATCACCAGCGCGAAGACCCACCACGGGATGTCAAGTCCCGTCTGGTCCTTGAAGGTTCCGGTGGCGAAGGTGGAGAAGATGCCGATGAGGGCCGGCTCGAACACGGCGTACGCGAACGTGGCGAGGAGCCCGGAGGCCAGTCCGACGGTGCGGCCGAGGCCGTAGGAGATGAAGCCGTAGAAGGCGCCCGTGGAGGTGATGTGCTTCGCCATCGAGGTGAAGCCGACGGAAAAGATTGCCAGGACGACCATTGCGACGAGGTAGCTCGCCGGGGCGCCTATGCCGTTGCCGGACGAGACCATGAAGGGCACGTTGCCGGTCATCGCGGTGATCGGGGCGGCGGTCGCGACGGCCATGAAGACCACGCCCAGCAGGCCGATGGCGTTGGGCTTGAGCCGGTGAACGGCGCCGTCCTCGCTTGCTTTCGCCGCCGGGGCGACTGACTCGTCCACTGCCATCGGGGTGGTTCCTCTCCTGCTGCTCCGCTGGTGCACTGGACCGGAACTCTGTAGGTCCAATGAGTCGGGAAAGGGTTGCGGGACGTTAAATGTTTGTCAACCAGACCTTTAGAAATCTGAGGAAATCTGGGGGCAACACGCGCCTCGTACGGTCGCCGCCATGAGTACGTACACCTCCACGCTCGGCGGCCACAGCTACCGCTTCGGCTCCCTCGCGCGCCTGCTCGCCGCCGCGAGCCCCGAGCGTTCCGGCGACCGGCTGGCGGGGCTGGCGGCCTCGTCCGCGCAGGAGCGGGTCGCGGCGCGCTGGGCGCTGGCGGACGTACCGCTGACCGCGTTCCTCGCCGAACCGGTGGTCCCGTACGAGACCGATGACGTGACCCGGCTGATCCTCGACACGCACGACACGGGCGCGTTCGCGGCGGTGGCCGATCTGTCGGTTGGCGGGTTCCGGGAGTGGCTGCTGGCGGCGGAGACCTCCGAACTGGCCGCCGTATCACCCGGGTTGACGCCGGAGATGGTCGCGGCGGTGTCGAAACTGATGGGCAACGCGGACCTGGTCGCGGTCGCGCGGAAGGTGCGGGTGGTGACCGCCTTCCGCTCGACGATCGGTCTGCCCGGGCGGTTGGCCACCCGCCTCCAGCCCAACCACCCCACCGACGACCCGGCGGGCGTGGCCGCGGCCCTGCTCGACGGGCTGCTGCTCGGCTCGGGCGACGCGGTGATCGGCATCAACCCGGCGACGGACAGCCCGAAGGCGGTACGGGACCTGCTGGAACTCCTGGACGGAGTGATCCAGCGCTACGCGATCCCCACCCAGTCCTGCGTCCTGTCCCACGTCACGACGAGCATGGACCTGATGGAACGCGGGGCGCCCGTGGACCTGGTCTTCCAGTCCATCGCGGGTACCCAGGCGGCGAACGCGTCGTTCGGCGTGACGCTGGGCCTGCTCGACGAGGCGTACGAGGCGGCGAAGGCGCTGGGCCGGGGCACGGTCGGCGACAACGTCATGTACTTCGAGACGGGCCAGGGCAGCGCACTGTCGGCGGACGCGCACCACGGGGTGGACCAGCAGACGGTGGAGGCGCGGGCGTACGCGGTGGCGCGCCGCTACGACCCGCTGCTGGTGAACACGGTGGTGGGCTTCATAGGCCCGGAGTACCTGTACGACGGCCGCCAGATCCTCCGGGCCGCCCTGGAGGACCACTTCTGCGGCAAGGTCCTCGGCCTGCCGATGGGCCTGGACATCTGCTACACCAACCACGCCGACGCGGACGACGACGACATCGCCACGATGCTCACCATGCTCGGCGTGGCCGGCGCGTCCTTCGTGATCTGCACCCCGGGCGGCGACGACATCATGCTCAACTACCAATCCGCCTCGTACCACGACGCGTTGTACCTCCGCGAGGTCCTCGGGCTGCGCCCGGCACCGGAGTTCGAGGCATGGCTCGGCTCGATCGGCCTGCTGGGCGAGGGCGGCGAGATCAGGGACGTGTCCGGTACGGCCCACCCGTTGACGGCGATCGGAAGGGAACTGGTGTCATGACGATCAGTCAAGTCGGCTCTGCGGAGCGGGATTTGTGGCCCTCCCTGCGCGTCCACACCCAGGCGAGGATCGGCCTGGGCAGGGCGGGCTCGGGCCTCCCGACCCACCACCGCCTGGAACTCCAGGCGGCCCACGCGGCGGCCCGGGACGCGGTCCACTCACCCTTCGAACCGGACGTGGTGGCACAGGCGTTGAGGGGCGAGCCGACCGTACGGGTCCGCAGCGCGGCCCCCGACCGCCTGACCTACCTCCAACGCCCCGACCTGGGGCGGCGGTTGGCCCCGGCGGACCGCGCGCATCTCCCGGTGGGGGAATGGGACGTGGTCTTCGTGGTCGCCGACGGCCTGTCCAGCCGCGCGGTCCACGAACACGGCGCGGCGATGGTCCGAGCGACGACGGCCCTTCTGCCGACCGCCTGGCACGTGGCCCCGGTGGTACTGGCGGAACAGGCGCGCGTGGCCCTGGGGGACGACGTCGCCTCGGCGATGGGCGCGACGATGGTCGTGGTCTTCGTCGGCGAACGTCCCGGGATGTCGGCGGCGGACTCGCTGGGCGCGTACCTGACGTACCGCCCGAAGCCGGGCGTGACGACGGATGCGGACCGGAACTGCCTCAGCAACATCCGGCCGCCGTTGGGGCTGACGTATGAGGTGGCGGCGGGGAAGTTGGCGGGGTTGATGGGGAGGGCGAGGGAGTTGGGGGTGACGGGGGTGGGGCTGAAGGACGATTCGGAGGCGCCGATGCTGGGAAACCAGCCCAAACTCGGCTAAATCCAGCCTCTCCGTGTGATCAGCAGGGCCCGGAGAATCCAGCACGAGGATGCGCAGGGCGAACTCCTTCGCTTCGA
>NZ_JBHXME010000111.1:0-36680 GCF_042721125.1 Streptomyces sp. NPDC058469 | reverse complement strand
CCTGGAAACCCGGCCGGCGCTTAAGGGGCGCGGGGAACTGCGCGACCAGCCACCACCGGCCCGCAGCCCCCAACGCTCATGCCGTGGCGGTCTCGACGGGGAAGCGGTTGAGCGTGCCCGGCAACCTGGTCCCCAGCGGAGCCATGTCGCCGTCCGCGCCGTGCCGGGCGAGCAGGTCGAGGGCGAGGCGGCCCCGACGGACCCGCTCCCTCGCCGTGTCCAGGGTGACGTCCCGCAGGTGGGTGCCCCACGGGTAGATCGCGGGGGCCTTGGAGAGGCCGAACTTCAGGTACAGCGGAGCGCCTCGGCGGATCAGTTCCGCGACCTCGTACATCCGGATGTAGCCACCGAGGTCGTCCGGCGCCTCGATGTACATGTCCATCGGCGCGGCCGACACCCGCCGGATCTCGGTGAGGTGATCCAGCGTCAGATCGCTCGGCACGTTCAACGAGTCCGCGCCGAGCCGCTCGTACACCGCGTACGCGGCCGGGTTGACGGGACCGATCAGCGCCGACACCTTGAGCGTCGTGTCGGCCGGGATGATCCCGCTCGTCCGCGCCCGGTGCAGCGTCCACAGCACGCCCTCGTCGGCGACGAGCAGGCACTTGACGCCCAACTCCGTTGCCCGCACGGCGTCTTCGATGCACCCGGCGACCGCGTCGTGACCGCGGGCACGCAGACCCCCGCCGCGCGAGTCGGAGCGGACCGAGCCGCCGATGTCCCAGGTCCCGCGCGGACCGGTGAACAGGCAGAGCTCGATGTCGCGTTCGGCGGTGGCCTCGACCATCTCGGTGATCTCGGCGTCGGTCAGCATCCACACGCCGCTGCCCTGGCTGATCCGGTGGATCGGCACGTCGAGGCGCGAGGACTCCTTGAGGATGACCGCCAGCGCCTCGGGACCCTCGCACGAGGGGATCTCGGTGCGCCAGCGACCGCCGTCCGGGAAGGTGTGGGACGAGGCGTCGGCGGGGTCGAGGGCGGGCGCACCCAGGCCGAGCGCGGAGAGGGCCTGCTCCCCGGGCCTGCGGGCTGCCGTGGCGGTGTCGGTCACTTGCTGTCCTTCGCGTTCGGTATTTCGGACGAGGTTCGCGGCTCGGGGTACGGAAAGACTCTGGTGGTACACCGGCACGGGATGGTCAGGTCATCCCGTGCCGGCGTACGACTGGGGGTGTCCTACGGCCGCAGCAGCACCTTGCCGACCTTGGGATCGCCGGACCCCACCAGCTCGATGGCCTGTGGGAACTCGGCGAGCGGCAGCTCATGGGTGACCAGGGGAAGCGGATCGAGCAACCCGGCCCCGAACACCCGCACCGTGTGCGCCCAGGCGTCCGGCGGTGCCCCGAAGACGGTGTGCACCTCCAGCTGCCGTACGACGAGATCGGTGGGGTCGAGACCCTCGGCGCCCGGCGCGGGGATACCGGTGAGGACCAGGCGTCCGCCGCGCCGGAGCAGGGAGGCGGCCGTGCGCGCGGCGGACGCGGACCCGGCGGTCTCGATCACGACGTCGAAGTCGTCGGGCAACTCCTGGTCCCTGGTGAGGAATCGGCTCGCGCCGAAGTCCTTCGAGAGCTTCGCGCGGTCGGGGCGGGTGCCCACCACGAGCAACTCGGCGGGGGAGCCCGCCTTCAGGAACTGCACCGCGAACATCCCGAGCGTGCCGGTACCGACCACCGCGACCCGCTCACCCGGCCGCGCGTTCACCTTGAGCGCCGCCGCCGCGATGCACGCCGCCGGTTCCAGCAGCGCCGCGGCCGTCAAGTCGGCCCCGTCCGGGAGGACATGGAGCAGCCGGGCGGGGAGAGTGAGGGTGGCGGCCATCGCGCCCGGCTGGGTGAAGCCGGTCTCCTCGTAGCCCGCCGTGCACAACGTCGTCTCGCCCGCGTGACAGCGGTCGCAGACCTGGCAGTTGCGGAAGCCTTCGCCAACGACCTTGCGGCCCACGAGAGTCGTGGGCACGCCGGCGCCCACCGCCTCGACCGTGCCGGACCACTCGTGGCCCGGGGTAAGGGGGTAACGGACGTATCCCTCGGGCCGGTTGCCCTGGTACACCTCGCGGTCGCTGCCGCAGATGCCGACCGCGTGGACGCGTACCAGCGCCTCGCCCGCGTCCGGCTGCCGGGGCTCGTGCGAGGCCAGCCGGTGCTCGCCCGGTGCCTCGATGACGACCGCGGTGCTCACTTCGAGCCCTTCGGCTTGCGCTGCTCCCAGCCGTCCGCCCACAGGTCGAACCGAGCCTGCTGCTGCGGGAATTCGGCCGCCGCGTCGGTGTCCAGCTCGACGCCGAGACCGGGCGCGTCGGAGAGGTGGAAGTAGCCGTCGATCACCTGCGGAGCGCCCTTCACGACCTTCTTGATATCCGCGTCCGCGAAGTCGTTGAAGTGTTCCAGGATCTTGAAGTTCGGTGTGGAGAAGCCGACTTGGAGCGAGGCGGCGGTCAGCACGGGCCCGCCCACGTTGTGCGGGGCGACGAGGGCGTAGTGCGCCTCGGCGGTCGCGGCCAGCTTGCGCGTCTCCCAGATGCCGCCGATGTGACCGACGTCGGGCTGGATGATGTCGACGGCCTGGCTCTCGAACAGCTCGCGGAACTCGACGCGGTCGTGGATGCGTTCACCCGTGGCGATCGGGATGTCCACCTTGGCGGCGACCTTCTCCAGCGCCTTCAGGTTCTCCGGCGGGACAGGCTCTTCCAGCCACGCGGGCTTGAACGGCGCGAGTTCACGCGCGAGCCGTACGGCGGTCGAGGGCGAGAACCGGCCATGCATCTCCAGCATCAGCTCGGCGTCGGGACCGATCGCGTCCCGCACGGCCTCGATGAGGGAGACTGCGTACAGGGTCTGCTCGTGGTCGAGTTCGAAGTGCCCGGTGCCGAAGGGGTCTATCTTCAGGGCCTTGTAGCCGCGCTCGACGACCCCCTGGGCGGCCTTGTGATAGGCCTCCGGGGTCCGCTCGGTGGTGTACCAGCCGTTCGCGTACGCCTTCACCTTGTCGGTGACCTTGCCGCCGAGCAGCTGCCATACGGGCACGCCGAGGGCCTTGCCCTTGATGTCCCAGCACGCCATCTCGATCACGGCGATGCCGGACATCACGATTTCACCCGCGCGCCCGTAGTCGCCGTACTTCATCCGGCGTACGAGGTCTTCCGCGGCGAACGGGTCGGAACCGAGAATGTGGTTTGCCTCGGCCTCGCGCAGGTAACCGATCAGCGCGTCGGTGTGGCCCAGCATCCGGGTCTCGCCGACGCCGGTGACGCCCTCGTCGGTGTGCACTTGGACGTACGTCAGATTGCGCCATGGCGTCCCGACCACGTGCGTACTGATTCCCGTGATGCGCACGGCAGATGCCCCCTGTGCTCTTCGGTAGTGCTGTTCGAAATTTCGGATCACGTTCGAAATGCTGGGCAGACAGTAAGGACGGTGAGGCGGGGGTGTCAATGGGTCGAACATGTAACGGTTTCGGCAAGGGTTTCGACCGCGTTACCTGCTGGGCGGGTCGGTTCGTGTCGATTCCCGTCGGTTCCCGTCACTTCCCTACACAACTTTCACAGGCGCGACTATGAACGTTACCTGTGAGGAACTTAGTCTTCCGGCGTCATGGACTACTGCCACCCCTGCGGCCGGCACCTGAACGGCGCCCTCGCGTGCCCGGGGTGCGGCGCATCAGCCGAAGCGTCACCCGACTCAACTCACGCCCACGCGCGCGGAGTTGACGCGCGTCCGCGAACGGACGGCGCCCCGCACGACGGTGCGGACGCGGCTGCGGACGCACCCGACGCCGTACACGAGGAACACGACGCGGACGGCGAGCCTCAGGGGCGCGCCGCGCGGCGGAAGAGCCGCGGGCGCGGGCGGGTCGGCAGCGACAGCGGCGACGGTGGCGACTTCGACGGCGACATCGAGAGTCCCGGCGCGGCGAGCGGAAGCCGTCGCGATCGCAAGGCCGCGGCGCATCGCCGGCGGCGGCGCCGGGTGCTCCTCATAACGGCCGGTTTCATACTGGCGGCGGGCGGCCTGAGCCTGGCGGAGCTGGGCACGGACGCGCCGTTCTCGACCTCGAAGTCGGCTGCGCCCGGCGCGTCGGCGGAGGGCGGGGCGGACGCGGAGGCCGGGGAGACGGCGGAGCCCCTGGACGCCACGAAGACCGTCGGGACCAGCGCGGGCACGGCGTCCCCGGACGCCTCGGCATCGCCGTCCGCGTCGCCGTCGAAGTCCGCGAAGGAAACGAAGGATCCCAAGGAGTCGCCGACTCCGACGACGGGCACCGGCGGCGGCAGCGCGTCCCCCGCGTCGACATCCCCGACGGACCCGACGACCACCCCGTCCTCGGACCCGTCGACCTCGGACCCGAGCCCGACACCGTCGCCCTCGGAGACCTGCAAGCAGATCCTGTGGTGGTGTTCCTGAGGTGCTGGTGGCGCGGCTGAGTTACTGGTGGTGCTGAGTCGCTGGTGTTGCCGCTGAGCCGCCCGGCTCAGACCTCCAGCATCCGCCGTAGCAACCCGCGCAACGCCAGCCGCTCCTCGTCCGACAGCCCGGCGAGGGGCTCGCGGGCGAACCGCAAGGACTCGCGCAGGCTACGGGCCACCCGGCGCCCCTCGTCCGTGGCCGCCGCCAGCTTCACGCGCCGGTCGGCGGGGTCGGGGCGGCGCTCCACCAGGCCGCGCGCCTCCAGCCGGTCCACGATCCCCGTGACGTTCGACGGCTCGCACTTCAGCTTTCGCGCCAGCTTGCGCATCGGCAGCGGCTCCAGGGACAGCAGGCTGAGCAGCCTGGCCTGCGCCCCGGTCAGCGTGTGATCGCCGGCCGCTTCCTCGTAGTCCTCGTAGAACCGCGCCACGACATCGCCGATCAGCTCGACGACCTCCATGGTCACGGGGTCGGAGCGACGCGTCTTTTCGGGTGTGGCCATGCACTCAAGCGTACCCCGTTACTTGACATCATGAAATATTCAGGAGCATGGTTGTTTCAGGTACTGAAGTATTTGGCACCATGGGATCGACCCCGCACGAACCCGCACGAGGAAAGGCGCTTGTGATGATCAACCGCGAATGGCACCTGCTCAGCCGCCCGGTCGGCTGGCCGAAGCCCGAGGACTTCGCCCTGGTGGAGACCGAGACCCGGGCCCCGGGCGAGGGCCAGGTGCTGGTGCGGAACAAGTACCTGTCGGTCGACCCGTACATGCGCGGTCGCATGAGCGCCGCCAAGTCGTACACCGCCCCCTTCGAGCTCGGCAAGGTCATGCAGGGCGGCGCGGTCGGCGAGGTCGTCGAGTCGAACGCCGAGGGCTTCGCGGCCGGCGACCACGTCCTGCACTTCGGCGGCTGGCGCGAGTACGCGACCATCGACGCCAAGGGCGCCGTCAAGGTCGACCCCGACCTCGCCCCGCTCTCCGCCTACCTCGGCGTCCTCGGCATGACCGGTCTCACCGCCTACGCCGGCCTGCTGCGCACCGCCTCCTTCAAGGAGGGCGACTCGGTCTTCGTCTCCGGCGCCGCGGGTGCCGTGGGCAGCCAGGTCGGCCAGATCGCCAAGCTCAAGGGCGCCTCCCGGGTCATCGGCTCCGCCGGTTCCGACGAGAAGGTCAAGCTCCTCGTCGAGGAGTACGGCTTCGACGCGGCGTTCAACTACAAGAACGGGCCGGTGAGTCAGCAACTGCGCGAGGCAGCCCCGGACGGCGTCGACGTGTACTTCGACAACGTCGGCGGCGACCACCTGGAGGCGGCGCTCGGCTCCCTGAACTTGCGCGGGCGCATCGCGATCTGCGGCATGATCTCGGTCTACAACAACACCGAGCCCGCCCCCGGCCCGAAGAACCTCGGCCGCCTCATCCAGACCCGCGGCCGCATCGAGGGCTTCCTCGTCGGCGACCACTACGACCTGCAGCCGCAGTTCGTCCAGGAGGTCGGCGCGTGGGTGGCCTCCGGCGAACTGAAGTACCGCGAGACGGTCGTCGAGGGCATCGAGAACAACCTGGAGGCGTTCCTCGGACAGCTGCGCGGGGACAACACCGGGAAGATGATCGTCAAGCTGTAGTTCCTTTGACGGCAGCAGTTGCTACGACGAGGCCGCACCCCTGGACGTGGGGTGCGGCCCCGACCGTTGTCACTGAGCCAGCGCCGCGCTGTGCACCGCCCGCACCAGTCCTACGTTCTCCGGTGCCGCCCCGCCCGGGAAGGCGAACCGGCGCCTGGTGTAGCCGTAGGCCAGTCCGCTGCGGGGGTCGGCGAAGGCCTGGGAGCCCGCCGCGCCGCTGTGGCCGATCGTGCCGGCGCCGAGGAACGGGTACCAGGCGTCCGCGGTCGCCTGGAACCCCAGCCCGTACGCCCGGTGCGTGCCGGTCACGACGTCGTATCCGACGGAGTGCAGCTGCCCGAACTCCGCCACCGTGTCCGGCTTCAACAGCGCGGCGCGGTCGTCGACTTCGCTGATCGCCGCCGCGTACAGCCCGGCGAGACCGCGCGCCGATCCCACCCCGCCGACCGACGCGGGACCCTTCGCCCGGATCACCCGCTCGTTCGGCAGCGACGCGAGGACGGTCGGTTGCGCCGCGTGCTCGTTGAACGCGATCGCGCCCAGACTGTGCGGCCCGTCCGGTTCCGCCGCACGCGCGGCCTCTTGCTCCGGGGCCGGCAACTGAGGCTGGGTGGTGCGGAATCGGGGCTCGTGCGCCGCCGGCAGCCCGAGGAAGAAGTCCAGCCCGTACGGCGCGCGCACTCTCTCCTCGTGCACCTCCTGGAGCGAACGACCCGTGGCCCGCCGTACGATCTCGCCGGTCAACGCGCCGATCACCAGGGCGTGGTAGCCGAAGGCCGTGCCCGGGCGCCAGAACGGCCGCTGGTCGGCGAGGCGTTCGGCCACCGCCCGGTCGTCGGCCAGCTCGTCGAGTGTGAACCCGGTGTCCGTCCCGACCAGACCCGCCCGGTGCGCGAGCAGCTCGCGCAGCGTCAGCGCGCCCTTGCCCTCGGACGCGAACTCCGGCCAGTAGTACGTCACTTTGCGGTCCAGCTCCAGCGTGCCGTCCTGCACGAGCAGCGCCACCACGAGGTGCGCGGCGCCCTTCGTGGACGAGAACACGCCATAGAGCGAGTCGCCGTCGGTACCAGGCGGCCCCGCCCACAGGTCGACGACCCGCCGACCGTGTACGTATGCACACAACTGGCCCTCATAATCGGCGCGTTCGCCCGCCACGACCGCGGCGAACTCCTCCCGCACCGTCTCGAAGCCGTCGGCTACGGTGCCGTGGATCTCCTGGGTCATCTGCTCTCCTCGACTGATCCGCTGCTCGCGTGTGCCCTTGCGCGTGTGCCGTCGCTCGTGTGTGCCATGGTGAACAACGCCCGCCCGACCTGCGGGAGTTCCCCTTTCGGATGATCCCGGAAGAGAGGCTCCGTGCCGAACAGGACGGCTCGCGGGCCACTGACGACCGAGGGCCGCCCCGCCGCGTCCGCGGGACCGCCCGTACCGTCGGCACGCGTCCGCCAGTGCCCGGCGAGGAGCGGGTTCCCGGTCGCGTACGACTGCTCGACCCGCACCCCGGGCCCGAGTCCGGTGAACCACACCGGCGCGTAGACGAAGCCGTAGACCGGGGCACCTGCTGTGACCGGGCCCGAATTCACCACCCGAACAACGCCGTTGGCCTCCTCGCTGCCCTCGACGGGCGTCGCCGTCAGCAGCCCGGCCGCGGAGGCGAACGCGGCGCCGGTGACGCCCCGGCCGACGAGTCCGTGCCCGGCCGACAGGAAGGTGCGGAGGGAGTCGCGGGCGGTCGGGGTCAGGCCGCCGTACTCCAACTCCGTCGACACGAACAGCACGTCCGCCTTCGACCAGGCGAACCCGGCGTTCAGCACGTCCGTCGACACGGGCGTGACGTCGAAGCCCATCTCCCGCAGCGCGAACAGCTCACCCGCCGTGACGGCGGCGGCGACGCGGACGGGGTGGAGGGGGGTGGCGGAAGTGGCGGGGGTGGTGGGCTCGAATGCCACGTCGTAGGCCGTGGCGGCTTCGGTCACCTTCGCCCGGGTCGTCTCTGTTTCCGGCTCCGGCACGAGCGCGCTGCCGTCCGCTGCCCGTCGTACCGGAATCCCCTGCCGGAGAAGGGTGTTGAGGGCCGCGAACTCGGCCGGGTCGGTGAGGCGGAGGCGCAGGTCGCCGTGCGGGGCGACACGAGCGACCGGGGAGGGGGCGGAGACGGCGTGGAGGGGCTGGAGCCGTGTGCCGGGGAGAGGGCCGCTCGGGATGGTCCCGACCGTGGCTCCCCACAGCCGGCCCAGGCTCCAGGCCGAGATGTCGTACATGGCCGTCACCTTGTCGCTGATGTCACGGCCGTCGGCCAACAGGGCGTTCGCCAGGCCCCGTTCGGGCTGGTGCATGTCGACGACGTACGGGCCGTTCGCCGCGCGTAGCACGCGGACGTCGTTGGCGATGAGGTGGGCGACGAGGCGGGCGCCCGCGGCGCCGGCCGCAATGGTGTAGGCGCGGGGGAATTCGGTTGTGTAGACGTCCTCGGGGCCGATGCCCGGGACCCCCGGGACGGTCCGCGCCGACACGGGTACTTGCTCGGCACCCGCCGCGCCCCGCCGGAACATCTCGATCTGGTCGGCGATGAGCGAACTGCGGTGGGACCGGGCGAAGTTGAGGGTCGCGCGCATGGCCGCGCCCGCGACGGCCACGTTGACCGCGGCGCGGCGGTGGAGCTCGGCGGCGGGGAGGGTGTCGTAGGCGGAGTTGTTGACCTGGAGCGGGATCTCGACCGTGTGGGCGGCGACCGCGCCCTGGAACGCCGCGTACTGCGGGGTGAAGACAGGGGGCCAGTCGTCCCAGCCCTCCCGCTGGTCGCGGAAAGGGATTTGGGCAGGCGAGACCCCGTCGCTCCCCGGTGTGTAACCGAGGTCGTTGACGGCGGTCTCCATGCCCAGGGCGTTGGCGTAGGTGTTCTTGAGGAAGAGGTCGTACTCGTAGTTCTCGCCGTGCGGGGGAGTGGTCGGCTCGATGAGGGTGCCGTTGACGTAACCGTGCAGGTCGAGCAGGACGGCGGGCTGTTTGTCGATCATGATCCGGCGGATCGTACGGGTCTCGGGCTGCGAGGCGGTGATCAAGTCCCGGTTCAGGTCGAAGCCGTTGGCGTTGGCGCGGGTGCCCGCGATACGGCCGTCGGGGTTCGCCGTGAGGTCGAAGTAGAGGCGGCTGTGCGCCAACAGGTCCTTGGTCTGGGTGTCGTTGGAGGTGGCGAGCCGCGAGATGAGGCCGAGGGAGGCGTCGGTGCCCTCGCGTTCGTCGCCGTGGATGTTGTTGTCGAAGAGGACCGGGATCTTGTAACCGGTCCTGATCTCGGGGGACTTGGCCGCGGTGGCGGGCGCGTTCTCGATGAGGTCGCGCATCCGTTCCTGGGCGGTGGCCTGGCGGGCGGTCTCCGGGGCGGTGACCGTGACGAGGTAGAGCCGGTGCCCGCCGGCCGAGACACCCGCGACCTCGACACTCACCCGGTCGCCCAGCCGCTGGAGGGAGTTCAGGCGCGGGGCCAGGGCGTGGTACGGGGTCAGGCCGAGCTTGAGGGACGTGTCGGCGGGGTTCGTCGGGTCGGGGGAGAGAACCTGGCGGCGGGGATAGCCGAGGCGGGGGTCGGTGCGCGGGACGATGGCGGCGAGGGTGCGGCGGGCGGCAGCGGCGGGGGCGAGGGCGGCGTGCCGGTCGGGGGCGGAGCCCTCGCGGATGGCGGGACGGGGGTCGGGCGTGGCGCCCCGGTGCGGGACGGGACGGGGAGCGGCGTCCGCGGTGCGGGGCTGGAGCAGGAGCGAACCGGCGGCGGTGGTCAGGGCGACGGCGGTGATCAGAACGGGTCTCGGGGGGACGGCTCTGGCAATGGTGCGCACGCGTACCTCCTCTTTGGTTCCAGAGATCGGTACGGCGAGCCGCACCTGTTCGACTCAACGGCAAACAGGAAGTTGTTGGTGTCATCGATGCCCCGGATGGCGCATTCGTCGGGCCGGAGAAGGGGCATGCTGAGCACAGGTACCGGGCGAGCACGGACACCGGGCAGCGGGCGCGCACGGCGAGGAGTTCCCATGGCAACGATTCCTTCGCTCCCCAGCAGGGACGAGGTGCTGCGCATGGCACGCAGCACCACCGACATCACCGGCCAACTCCTGGACACGGCCGGGAACATCACCAGGATCGCGATCAACACCCTTGATCCACGGGATGGTTCGGGCGCGGAGGCGCTACGGGTCCTGCGCGAGACCACCGCGGAACTGGCCGAGGCGAGCGCGTCGCCGCAGGCCCAGGAGGCGTTCTACCGCATCGTCGACACCCTGACCCGGCTCGGCACGACCGGCGCGCCGCTGGCCGTGCACCCGGTGAGCGCACCGGCGCAGGCGCTGCTCACGGTGCTCGGCGACAGCCTGCTGCCCGTCCTGGACGCGGTGGAACCGGCGGTCGAGGAGTTCGCCACGGCACTCGGCGACCTGGTCGAGGCGGCGTCCCCACTGTTGCCCGCGGCGGCGGGCGTGGCGGCGGGGACGCTGCTCGCACTCACCCCCCTCATCAGGGCGATGGCCGACGCACTGGCCGACTCGTCGCCCGAACTCCGGCGCGTGGCCGAGGCGTTGACGGCGGCGCTGGCACCGCTGCTGCCGTTCCAGGTGGCCCTCGCGCAACGGGCGGCGACCGCCGGCGTGAACGTGGTCCGGGCCGCCCTCCCGCCTCTCGCCGACCTCACGGAGGCCGCGGCGGCGACCACGAAGGTGGCCGGCCCGATGCTGGTCGCGGGCGAGGAACTCCTGGTCTCCGCCCTGGAACACCTCCAGCCGGCCCTTCTCGCGGCGACCTCCCGCGCGGGACGGGTGGCCCGGGCGACCGCGGTACGGGTGACGGCGGCGGTGTCGCCGACGGCGGACCTGGTGGTGGTCGTGGCGGTGTCCCAGTAGGTGCGGAACGGGTGCCGACATAGGTGCGGGAGGGGTGTCGACCGTGCGTCAGGCGCACCGTAAAGTTCGCCCCATGCACGATCTTGGGGCGGGATTCGGCTATCTCCTGAAGGGCCAGCGCTGGATGGCCCGGCACGGGAGGCACTACGGTTTCGGGCTGATCCCCGGCCTGATCACGATGGTCCTGTACGTGGCGGCACTGGTCGCGCTGGCGCTCTGGGGCGAGGACTTCGTCACCTGGACGACGCCCTTCGCGGACGACTGGTCGAGCCCGTGGCAGGGCCTGTTCCGCGGTTTCCTCACGGCGGTCCTGTTCGTACTGGCCCTGCTGCTCTCGGTGTTGACCTTCACGGCCGTCACGCTCCTGATAGGGCAGCCCTTCTACGAGACCCTCTCCGAGAAGGTCGACCGGGACGTCTCCCCGGACGGCACGGCCCCCGAATCGGGCCTCCCCCTCTGGCGCGACCTGTGGATCTCGGCCCGCGACAGCCTCCGCATCCTGGTCCGCGCGGTGCTGTGGGGCGTCCTCCTCTTCGCCCTGGGCTTCCTCCCGTTCATCGGCCAGACGGTCATCCCGGTGATCGGCTTCTTCGTCACGGGCTTCTTCCTCACCGAGGAACTGACGGCCGTGGCCCTCCAACGCCGAGGCGTCGACCTCCGCGCCCGCCTCACCCTCCTCCGTTCCCGCAAAACCCTCATCTGGGGCTTCGGCACCCCCCTCGGCCTCTCCTTCCTGGTCCCGTTCGTCGCGGTGTTCCTGATGCCGGGGGCGGTGGCGGGGGCGACGATGATGGCGCGGGAACTGCTGGGGGAGGAGACCGAGGGGGAGGGCGCGGAGGACGAGGGCGAATCGTCTTCTACAGCTCTATGAACCGGCTGCCGCGTCCATCGCCACCGTCACCATCGCCTTCACCTGCGCGATGATGTCCACCCGGTTGCGCACGAACTCCGGATCGGTGATCGCCCCGGTCGCCGGGTCCGTGTTCCCCGCCCCGAACTGCAGCACCGGCGTGTGGATATGCCCACCCGGCAGCGAGTCGTGCAGCCCGAGCCGGTCCCGTAGCAGAGTGGCGCGATAGGCGATCTCGTTGGAGAGATAGTTGCCACCGCCCCCGGCACGGGCCGTGGACCCAGCGGTAGGCCCGGCCGGCCGTACGACGGGAACGGTGCCGCCCGCCGGAATCTCAGTCACCTCAGTGTGGTCGTACACGGGGAAACGCCCGGTGTCGGCGGCCACGATCTCCTTGTACGGCAGGGTCGTTGACGTCCACTGGGGCTGCGAGGCCGGGTCGGCGACGGGCACGGTCTCGGTCTTCGACACGTTGTCGTTGTCGGGATATCCGCCCCGCCAGGCCCCGTTGGTCCGCTCGACGTCGAAGCGGCCCACCCGCCCCTGACTCACGGTGGTGAACAGATCCACCTTCGGCAGATACGGCCGCAACGCCCGCTCCACCGACCCCTCCGCGAAGTCAGCCCACCGCACCGGGAACATGGCCGTCTCGATCCGCGCCGGCCCGTCCGCGGTCTGGATCACCGTGCCGTCGAGCGCGAGCGCGGTGGCCCCGGACGGATTGGAGATCCGGCTGTCCTGATCCAATGTGAACGGATCGAACCCGGTCACGAGAATCCGCTTCATCCCCTTCTCGTGCGGATACCGAATACTGCTCTGCCCCCGTGAGGTCACCTCCAACTGGCCCAGCAGCGCGGCACGTTGCCGCTCCGAGATCCCGAACTCGGGCTCCCATCCCCGCACTTCCCGAGTCATTCCCAACCGAGCCCAATACAAGGGCCGATCATCATCCCGACTCAAATCCCCACCAGCGGCTCCCCACCCCTGAGCCCGCCCCACGGCCCGCCGCCACAGCGCGGTCCCTTCGTCCACGACGATGCGCCGGGCCTGCGCGTAGCTGTGAGCCCTTTCGAGCGCGCGGGTGAACTCCGGTGCCACGGAATCGAATCCGGACCGCTTGAGAATCTCCTGCGGAACAGCCTTACTGAGCCGCTGCTCTTCGACAGTCGGGGTGGTGGCGGTGGCAGTGGTCGCCGCGGAGGCGGTCGTGGGGGCCGAGAGCCCTGCCAACAGGGTGAGTCCGAGGAAACCGATACGAACGCGTATGGATGTCAAGGCAGTTGGAACCTTCCGTCGCCGTGGGGAGCGTGGCTGGTGAGCGCTGGACGGCCGCAGTATCGCTTGACGAGCGCGATGTACGCCATCGTCTGTGCGGCAGGATGACCACTCGGAGCGCGAGTCGCCGGGGCCTTATGGGGTCCTTGGGGGCGCTTGGGGTATTTCGAGCGTCAGGAGTGCGGAGGGTGACTGGATTGGAGGGCGGATCGATGGACAGCAATCACTTCGACCCAGTCCATGAAGACTTCTGCCATGTCGTCAGGGAGCCCGAATTCACGGCACTGTTTGCGCTTGGTGCTGACGACCGGCCGGAATCGGTGGAGAACATCGATGCCGAGCTGCGACTTCTCGACGGCACCCGGTGGAGTGCGAGTTTCATGACTCTCGGTGCGATCGACACGGTGATGAGTCGATGGCGGGAAACCGGCGAGTACGGCGGTGGAGTTTTCTTCCAGTGCTCCGATCTCGTCATCGTCCCCAAGCCCGGAGTGGCCGCAATGGTCGAGGCATTCCGCGCGATCGTGACGGAGGGGCCGCAGGGGGCTCTCGGTAGGTTGCAGTAGCGAAGTGCGGCTGCTGACGGACCTGCTGGGAGACCTGGCGGCCAACCCCGGTGGCCCGGAATACGGGATCTCCGCCCACCTGGGACCCGTCATGACCTGCAAATTTCAGGAAATCCGCCCTCGCGGACAGGGCTCCCTCGGCGCCACCTCCCGCAATACCTCCACGAACGCCACCCCCGCCGCCGACAACGACCGCCCCCGAACCGTAGCCGCGTACACCGCCCGAGCCGGCGCCCCCTCGTCCAGCACCGGCACCAACTCCACGTCAGGCCGTACCGCCCCGGCGGCAAGGGACGGCACCAGGGCCACGCCGAGCCCGGCGGCGACGTACCCCTCCTTCGCGGTCCACTCGGCGACGACATGGGCGATACGCGGCCGGAACCCCTGCCTCAGCGCCGCGTCGAGAAGGGTGCCCTCGGGGCGGGCGCTGCCGGATATCCAGTCGGCGTCGGCGAGTTGAGCGAGGTGGACCGGTCCTTCCCCCGCGAGGGGGTGACCGCCCGGCACGGCGACGTACAGCGACTCGTCGAGGAGATGGTGGAGTTCGTAGGCGTCGAGCGGTGCCCGCCCCGTCGTGGAGACGATTGCCAGGTCGAGGTGTCCGGACGTCAGCCGGTCCAGGAGGCGGGGGGTGAGGCCCTCCTCGCGGGACAGCAGTACACCCGGGTGCCGGTCCCGAAAGGCGGCGAGAGCGCGCGGCACCAGCGCTGAGTCGGCCGTCGCGAACGCTCCGAACCGCACCCGCCCACCGGCCACTTCACGCACCGCCGTCAGCTCACGCACCGCCCCGCGCAGTGACTCCGCCACCGCCTCCGCATGCGGTACGAGCACCCGCCCCGCCTCCGTGAGCCGCACACCCCTTGGCAGCCGGTCGAACAACGGCTCCCCGCCCAACGCCGCCTCCAGAGAGGAGATCTGCCGAGACACCGCAGACTGCGTCCACCCCAACACCCGTGCGGCCACCGTGAACGAGCCGTGTCGGGAGACCTCCAGGAACACCCGCAGCCAGACGGTGGAGAGGTCGGGGAGGGTGTCGTTCGACGAACTGCCATGCTGGATGGGCATGTCGGCCATGCTAGACATTCGCTTGTCGCACCTCGGGACCGGACCTAGCGTCGACGCCATGCAGGTCACCCTGGACAACCCCGCCTCCGCACCCCAGCCCCTGAGCCCCTACTACTCCCAGGTCGCCCGCGTCGAACACACCGACGGGAGCGCCCTGTTGTTCCTCTCCGGCCAGATCGCGGAGGGTGCCACCCTCGCCGAACAGAGCCGAGGCGTCTTCGAGACCATCGCCGCTCTCCTCAAGGCACACGGCGCGACTCTCGCCGGCGTCATCAACATCCGCACCTACCTGACCGACATCACCGGGCTCGACGAATACGGCACCGTACGAAGGGAGTTCCTCACCGGCACCCCGCCCACCAGCATGACCTTCGAGGTACCGCGCCTGTTCCGGCCGGAGGCGTTGATCGAGGTCGAAGTCGTCGCCGCCGTCCCCGCGACAGGGTGATCCCCTCCGGGTGATACTGCCGCCCATGACGGCAGCGAAGACAGTGGAGACAGCGAAGGCAGCCAACCTCGGCGTCCTGTTCGCCATCGAGCTCGGCGCCCTCGTGGCCGTCGGCTACTGGGGATTCACCCGGGACATTGCCACGCCGCTGACCTGGCTGCTCGGCCTCGGAGGGCCGCTCCTGCTCGCCGTGTTGTGGGGGCTGTGCGGTTCGCCCAAGGCCAAGTACAAGGTGCGGGGCGCCGGCCGGGTCGGGTTCGAGGTGGTGTGGTTCGGGGCCGGGGTTGCCGCGCTGGTCCTCGCCGGGGTCTACGACTGGGCCCTCGTCTTCGCCCTCGTGTGCGTGGTGAGCAAGACGCTCGCCGTCATCTGGCGGCAGTAGGGCGGGAGTTGGCCGGAGTCGACGGAGTGCCTCAGTCCTCGCCCAGCAGCGCCAGGAAGTCCCTGAACGCTCCCGGCATATCCACCGACTCCGGGTCCAGCAACCACTGGTACTGCAACCCGTCCATCACCGCGACCAGCAGCGGAGCCGCCCGCTCAGGCGTCAGACCGTTCGGCAAGTGGTCGCCGTACTCGGTGCGCAGGACCCCCGCCATGCTCGCCCGCACCCGGACGTACCGCTCGGAGAAATAGCCCCGCGCCGGATGCCCCTCCGTGACGCTCTCGCCGAGGAGTGCGGAGAAGGTCTGGATGATCCCGGGGCGCATCGCGTTGTACTCGACCAGTGAGGCGAGCAGGTCGACGCGCCACTGGCTGTCCGGTACGGCGTCCCACTGGTCCCGTTCCTCAAGGACAGCGACGAGCAGGGCGTCCTTCGTGGGGAAGTAGTGCAGCAGGCCCTGCTGGGTCAGACCGACCCGTTCCGCCACCGCCGCCAGGCTCGCGCCCCGGTAGCCGCGCTCGGCGATCACCTCCAGCGCCGCCCGCACGATCTCGGCGCGTCGCTCCTCGCGCCGGGTCCTGGAGTTCGTGGCGTTCATGGCGTCACCGTACGACACCCGGCGACAGTTCACATAACAGCAAGGTGACGAAACCTACCGCTCTACAGGGAACCGATGCACGATGGAGGCGCAGGGCACCACAGGACGGACTCAACGAGGAGGCACCGCGATGGCGGGAACCCGTGAAGCGGTCGTCGAGGCGGCTCTCGGCAAGCTCGACCTGGATGCCAAGGCGCGGCTGCTCGCCGGTCAGGACATGTGGTCGCTGCCCGCCCTCCCGGAGATCGGTCTGAAGTCCCTCGTCATGTCCGACGGCCCGATCGGCGTCCGGGGTGTGCGCTGGACCGCCGACGATCCGTCCGTCGCGCTGCCGTCACCCACCGCCCTCGCCGCCACCTGGGACACCGAACTGGCCCACCGCGCGGGCACGTTGCTCGCCCAGGAGGCCCGCCGCAAGGGTGTCCACGTCCTGCTCGCCCCGACCGTCAACCTCCACCGTTCCCCGCTCGGCGGACGGCACTTCGAGGCGTACAGCGAGGACCCGTACCTCACCGGGCGGATCGGCGTCGGGTATGTGACGGGCGTACAGGGAGGCGGAGTCGGCACCACCGTCAAGCACTTCGTCGCCAACGACGCCGAGACCGACCGCTTCACCGTCGACAACCTCATCTCCCAACGCGCCCTGCGCGAGCTGTACTTGGCTCCCTTCGAGATGATTGTCGAGAACGCCCACCCCTGGGGCATCATGACCGCCTACAACACGGTCAACGGCACCACGATGACCGAGCACCGGTACCTGGTGAACGAGATCCTGCGCGGCGAATGGGGCTTCGACGGCTTCAACGTCTCCGACTGGACCGCCGCCCGCTCCACCGTCGGCGCCATCGAGGGCGGCCTCGACGTCGCCATGCCCGGCCCGAAGACCGTCTACGGCGAGGCCCTCGCCCAGGCCGTGCGCGACGGCGAGGTCGAGGAGGCCACCGTCGACGCCGCCGTACGGAACGTGCTGCGGCTCGCCGCCCGCGTCGGCATCCTGGACGGCGCCGAGCCCGTCGTCGAGGAAGCCCAACTCCCGTCCCCCGTCGACGGCGAGGCCCTCGCCCGAGAGATCGCCCGCCGCTCCTTCGTCCTCGTGCGGAACGAGAACGACGCCCTCCCGCTGAAGCCCGACAACACCGTCGCGCTCCTCGGCGCCGCCGCCCGCGACGCCCGCGTCCTCGGCGGCGGTTCCGCCATCGTCTTCCCGCCCCGCGTCGTCTCCCCGCTCGACGGCCTCACCGCCGCCCTCCCCGAAGGCACCCTGACCTACGCAGTCGGCGCCGACCCGAACACCGAACTCGCAGCCGCAGACAAGGGGTTCGAGCTGCGCGCGGTCTGCCGGGACACCGCGGGTGTCGTCATCGGCACCGCCTCCGCGCCCAGCGGGCAGCTCCGGTGGATGGGCGCCGACCTTCCCGAGGGCGTCACCCACGACACCCTCCACACCGTCGAACTCACCGGCACCTTCACCCCGCGCGACACCGGCCGGCACACCTTCGGCATCAAGGGACTCGGCGCCTTCACCCTCACCGTCGACGGCACGACGTACTACGACGACGTCCAACGCCCGGTCAAGGACGACCCGTTCATCTCCTTCTTCGGAGCCCCCGAACCCCGCGCCCGCGTCGCACTCACCGCCGGCGCACCCGTCGAGGTGTCCCTGACCCATGTCGTCGCCCTGCCCAAGAACCTTCCCCTCAAGGCCATCGGCTTCACGCTCGTCCACCAGGAACCGCAGCGCGACCCCGACGAACTCATCGCCGAGGCCGTCGAGTTGGCCCGAGCCGCCGACACCGCCGTCGTCGTGGTCGCCACCACCGAGCGCGTCGAGTCGGAGGGCTACGACCGGACGAACCTCCAACTCCCAGGCCGCCAGGACGACTTGGTGCACGCCGTCGCCGCCGCCAACCCGAACACCGTCGTGATCGTCAACTCCGGCTCCCCGGTCGAACTGCCCTGGCGCGACGAGGTCGCCGCCGTGCTGCTCAGCTGGTTCCCCGGCCAGGAGGGCGGCGCCGCCCTCGCAGACGTCCTCACCGGCACCCACGAGCCCGGCGGCCGGCTCCCCACCACCTGGGGCTCCCTGACCGACGCCCCCGTCACCCAGGTCGTCCCCGAGAACGGCGAACTCCCGTACACCGAGGGCGTCTTCATCGGCTACCGCGCCTGGGAGAAAGAGGGCCGCAGCCCGTCGTACGCCTTCGGGCACGGCCTCGGTTACACCGACTGGAGCTACGACTCGATCGAGGCCGAGGTCGAGGGCGGCGGCTCGTCCGTCACCGTGCGTGTCACCAACTCCGGTGCCCGGCACGGCCGTGAGGTCGTCCAGGTCTATCTCGCCCCCACCGACACCAACACCAACACCAACACCGATGCCGACCCGGAGCGTCCCGCCCGCTGGCTGGCCGGATTCGCCGGGGTCGAGGCCGGGCCCGGCGAGAGCGTCGACGTGGTCGTCGAACTTCCGCGCCGATCTTTCGAGATCTGGGATGAGACGGCGAACGCGTGGGCATTTGTAAAGGGTTCGTACGAGATCCAGGCCGGGCGCTCGATCACCGACCGCAGGGTCGCGACGACGATTAACGTCTGATCCGGGACACCGTCCCCCTCAGACAGCCCCGGTCCGGGACCTGACCCCTGGACCGGGGCTCATTCATGCCCGGACCGGCATGGCACGGCATGGTCGGTCAGCGGGCCGAGAATCCGTACACCGTCTCCGAGCGGTACGTCTCGCCCGGGTTCAGCTCCGTGCTCGGGAACTCGGGGCGGTTCGGAGAGTCCGGGAAGTGCTGGGTCTCCAGGGCGATTCCGGCGCCCGGGACGTACGGGTCGGCCAGGTGGTCACCGGTGTAGAGCTGGATGCCCGGCTCGGTCGTCGCCACCGTCAACACCCGCCCGGACGCCGGGTCGTACAGCTCCGCGATCTCGACCGGGGCCGGGGTGAGGCCCTTGTCGAGCACGAAGTTGTGGTCGTAGCCGGTGCCGACCTTCCGCGCCTGGCGGAAGTCGAAGTGCGTGCCCGCCACGTCGTCGAGCGCGCCGGTCGGGATCAGGTCCGCGTCGACCGGCGTGAACCGCGAGGCGGCGAGCCGGAGTTCATGACCGCCCGCGCTGCCGGAGCCGCTCAGGTCGAAGTAGCTGTGGTTCGTGAGGTTCACGATGGTCTGCGCGTCCGTCATCGCCTCGTAGGCGAACCGCAGCGCGCCCGACTCGTCCAGCGTGTACGTCGCCGTGACGGCGAGGCGCCCGGGGAAGCCCTCCTCGCCGTGCGCGCTGACCCGGCTGAGCCGCAGCCCGTGCTCGATGGGCTCGACGTCCCACACCCGCTTGTCGAAGCCGCGCTCGCCGCCGTGCAGGGAGTTGGGCGCGTTGTTCTGCGCCAGCGAATAGGTGACGCCCTCCAGTGGGAAGCGGCCGCCCGCGATCCGGTTCGCGTACCGCCCGACCAGAGCGCCGAGATACGGCTCCGGGTGCGTGAGATAGCCGTCCAGATCAGCGAACCCGAGCACCACGTCCGCCGCGTGGCCCTCCCGGTCCGGCACCTCCACCGACTGCACGATCCCGCCGTACGACAGCACCCGCACCCGCACGCCCGCGCGCTCCAGGGTCCAGCGGTGTACCGGGGTGCCGTCGGGAAGGGTGCCGAAAAGTTCGCTCATGAGGGAAACCCTAGGTCACGGGTTCGCGTGCGGTGATCCTCTGGTACGCGATCGCCGCGAGCTGCGCCTGGCCGTTCGTGCTCGGGTGGAACCAGTCCCAGTGACTCAACTGGTCCGTGCCGAAGCGGTAGTCGTAGACCGCGCCCCCGTCGAAACGGCACCGCTCGTCCGTCGCGCACACCTGCTCAAGGACCTTGTTGTACGCCTCCACCCGGTCCAGCACCGTGTCGCGCCGCTCGGTCGCCGCCGAGTCCAGGGCGTCCGCGTCGGCCAGCATCGAGGGGCAGATGCCCAGCTTCCAGATCTGCTTGCCCAGCGCGTTCGTCCGCCCCTGCGACCAGAGCCGCTTGAGATTCGGCACGCTCGCGACGTAGACCTGCGTCTTCGGCAGCGCCCGGCGCAGCGTCTTCAGGGAGGCCTCGAAGTCGGTGCGGAAGTCGGCGACGGAGGTCATGGCCGAGGTCGAGGCCCGGCAGGCGTCGTTCGCCCCCACCATCACCGTGAGCAACTGCGGCTTGCGGGCTGCCGCCTGACCGATCTGCGCGGGCAGGTCGGCCATCCGCGCGCCGGTCTCCGCGTAGTTCCAGCTGCGCTCGGCCGCGCCCGTCTTCCCCAGCAGCCGTACGGCGAGACTGTCGACCGAGGCCGAGGTACCCGTCGCCCAGGACACCTCCGGGCAGTCCGACAGGACCGAACAGGCGTCGAAGCCGCGGGTGATGGAGTCGCCGACCGCCGCGACCGAGGACGGACTGCGGTCCCACGCCGGGGTGGGGGAGGGCTTCGCCTCGGCCGCCGTACCGCTCTTGCTGTGCGCGCCGGCGGAGTCACCCCCGCCGGAGTCGCAGCCGGCGGCTCCCAGGACGGCCGCCGCCACGACGGCGAGCACGGCCTGAGAACGGTCGCGTCGGTTTCGCATGTGCTGGTCCAGCCCCTTGGTGTCGTGTCGCGGTCCCCCCCATAACAACGCGCGAGGGTTCCCGCACGCGTGCGATGCAACGGCACACCCCCGTACAAGCGTCCCCATGGGTGAATGGCGGCGTTTCCTGGCACCGGGAGGGACGGTACGTCACACTCCTCGCGCCGCCGCACGGTAGCCTCGCCCTCAACGTGGCTGCCCTGCCGCCGCCGTTCGCCAGTCTGCAAGATGCCCCGCTCTGTCCGGAGGTCCCGGTGACGACACGTGGAGTTCTGTACGTGCACTCCGCGCCGCGCGCGCTGTGCCCGCACGTCGAGTGGGCCGTCGCCGGGGTGCTCGGCACACGCGTCAGCCTCGACTGGATCCGACAGCCCGCAGCGCCCGGAACATGGCGCTCCGAATTCTCCTGGCAGGCGGAGGTGGGCACGGCGTCCAAGCTGGCGTCGGCGCTCCGCGGCTGGCACCTCCTCCGCTTCGAGGTCACCGCCGAGCCCTGCCCCACCGCCGAGGGCGAGCGCTACAGCTGCACCCCCGACCTGGGCATCTTCCACGCCGTCACCGGCATCCACGGCGACATCCTGATCCCGGAGGACCGCCTCCGCGCGGCTCTGACGAGATCTCAGCAGGGCGAAACGGACCTGGAGGCGGAGATCGCCAAGCTCCTGGGCAAGCCCTGGGACGACGAGTTGGAGCCGTTCAGGTACGCGGGCGAGGGCGCTCCGGTGCGCTGGCTCCACCAGGTGGTGTGATGTTTTTAGGGGCGCGGGGCTGTATCTGTATGCGGCTCCGCCGCGTGGGCGCGACCAGCCCCCACCGGCCGGTAGACGAAAAACGACGAGTGGCCCGCCCCCCCAACTCAGGGAGCGGGCCACACACCGTTCAGCGAACGTCTCAGACCGTCCGGAACGCCAGCACCACGTTGTGCCCACCGAACCCGAACGAGTCGTTCAGAGCGGCGATACGGCCCTCAACAGGAAGCTTGCGGGCCTCGCCGCGAACGACGTCCGCGTTGGCCTCCGCCTCCGGGTCGAGGTTCTCGACGTTGATGGTCGGCGGAGCGATGCGGTTGTAGAGCGCGAGGACCGTCGCGACCGACTCGACGCCGCCCGCGCCACCCAGCAGGTGACCGGTCATCGACTTGGTCGCGGAGACCGCCATGTGGTCCGCGTCGTCGCCGAACACCTTGCGCAGCGCCTTCAGTTCGGCCACGTCACCGGCCGGCGTCGAGGTCGCGTGCGCGTTCACGTGCACGATCTCCGCCGCGTCCAGGTCGGTGTTGTCCATCAGGTTCCGCAGGGCCTGCGAGATGCCACGCCCCTCCGGCTCCGGCTGCACGATGTCGTGGCCGTCGGCGGAGATGCCCTGGCCGACCGCCTCCGCGTACACCCGGGCACCGCGCTGCGCGGCGTGCTCGGCGGACTCCAGGACCAGCACACCGGCGCCCTCGCCGAGGACGAAACCGTCGCGTCCGGTGTCGTAGGGACGCGAGGCGCCCTGCGGGTCGTCGTTGTTCTTGGACATCGCCATCATGTTGCCGAACGCGGCGATGGGCAGCGGGTGGATCGCCGCCTCCGTGCCACCGGCGACCACGACGTCGGCGCGGCCGGTGCGGATCATCTCGATGGCGTAGCCGATGGCCTCGGCGCCGGAGGCGCACGCGGAGACCGGCGTGTGCACGCCCGCGCGGGCGCCCACGAGCAGACCCACGTTGGCGGACGGGCCGTTCGGCATCAGCATGGGGACGGTGTGCGGGGAGACGCGGCGGACGCCCTTCTCCTTCAGCACGTCGTACTGGTCGAGCAGGGTCGTCACACCGCCGATGCCGGAGGCGATGACGGTACCGAGACGGTCGGGGTCGACCGCCGGGTCCTCACCGGCCTTGTCGGTGAAACCGGCGTCCGCCCAGGCCTCCTTGGCCGCGATCAGCGCGAACTGCGCCGAGCGGTCCAGACGGCGGGCCTGCGGACGGGGGATGACTTCGGAGGGGTCCACAGCGGCCGGCGCGGCGATACGGACCGCCTGCTCGGCGGCCCACTCCTGCTCCAGGGGCTTCACACCGGACTTGCCGGCGATCATGCCTTCCCAGGTCGAGGCTGCGTCGCCACCCAGCGGTGTGGTTGCGCCGATACCGGTGACGACCACGGTGCGATTGGTCGGGCTCACGGGAATTCTTTCTCCAACGGTACGAGGATTAAGCGGCGCCACCGCCGGGTGGCGGGGCCATGCAGCCGGGCCTATGAGACGGCTCGGGCCTGGTGGTCCGGGCCTAAGAGGTGGCTCAGGCCTGGTGCTTGAGGATGTAGTCGGTCGCGTCGCCGACCGTCTTGAGGTTCTTGACGTCCTCGTCGGGGATCTTGACGTCGAAGCGCTCTTCGGCGGCGACGACGACCTCGACCATGGACAGCGAGTCGACGTCCAGGTCGTCGGTGAAGGACTTGTCCAGCTGGACGTCCTCAACCGGGATGCCGGCGATCTCGTTCACGATGTCGGCGAGACCGGCGACGATCTCTTCCTGAGTGGCGGCCATGTCAGGCGCTCCTTCTTTGTGATCCAGAGGGTGTGGCGTTCCCGCCGCGGCAGCGACGGGTGAGTTCTGCCGTGCCGGATCCGATGATGATCCGGCACGGAGTGCCTAGGGGAGGGTAACGACCGTCGCGGCGTACACGAGACCCGCCCCGAAGCCGATGACGAGCGCGGTGTCGCCGCTCTTGGCCTCGCCGGTCGCCAGAAGCCGCTCCATAGCGAGCGGAATCGAGGCGGCCGAGGTGTTGCCGGTGGTGCGTACGTCACGCGCGACCGTGACGTGCTCCGGCAGTTTCAGCGTCTTCACCATCGAGTCGATGATCCGCTCGTTGGCCTGGTGGGGAATGAAGACATCCAGGTCGTCCGGGGTGATCCCGGCCGCGTCCAGCGCCTGCTGGGCGACCTTCGCCATCTCGAACACGGCCCAGCGGAACACCGCCTGGCCCTCCTGCGTGATCGCAGGGAACTTGCCCGTGCTGTCGTACTCGGTCCACGGCACGGTCTGCTTGATGGTGTCGGACTTGTCGCCCTCCGAGCCCCACACGGTCGGGCCGATGTGCGGCTCCTTGGCGGGGCCGACCACGACCGCGCCCGCGCCGTCACCGAACAGGAAGGCCGTCGCGCGGTCCTCCAGGTCGGTCAGGTCGGACAGCCGCTCCACACCGATGACGAGCACGTACTCGGCGCTGCCCTCGACGACCATGCCCTTGGCGAGGGTCAGGCCGTAGCCGAAGCCCGCGCAGCCCGCCGAGATGTCGAACGCGGCGGCCTTGTTCGTGCCGAGCTTGTCGGCGATCTCCGTCGCCACGGCCGGCGTCTGCTTGAAGTGGGAGACCGTGGCGACGATCACGCCGCCGATCTGCTCGGCGGTGATCCCCGCGTCCGCGATCGCCTTGCCGGACGCCTCGATGGACATCGCGGCGACGGTCTCCTCGTCGTTCGCCCAGTGCCGGGTCTCGATGCCGGAGCGCGAGCGGATCCACTCGTCGGACGAGTCGATCGTCTCCAGGATCACCTCGTTCGGGACGACACGGACCGGACGGTAGCCGCCCACACCGAGGATGCGCGCGTACGGTGCGCCCTTGCTCGGCTTGATCTTCGACATGTTCGTACGGCTCCTTCTTCAGGCGTTGGCGCCCGCTGCGTCAGCAGCAGAACCGGCCGCAGTGGCGATGAGCTCGCGGGCCGCGTCGAGGTCGTCGGGGGTCTTCAGGGCCAGGGTCTTCACGCCCGGCAGGGCGCGCTTGGCGAGGCCGGTCAGGGTGCCGCCGGGGCACACCTCCAGGAGGGCGGTGACGCCGAGCTCCTTGAAGGTCTCCATGCACAGGTCCCAGCGGACCGGGTTGGCGACCTGGCCGACCAGCCGCTCCAGCACCTCGGCACCGGAGGCGACCGTCCGGCCGTCCTTGTTCGAGACGTACGTGATCTTCGGGTCCGCGGGCGACAGCTCCAGCGCGGCCTTGGCCAGCGTGTCGACCGCCGGGGCCATGTGCCGCGTGTGGAACGCGCCGGCCACCTTCAGGGCCACGACCCGCCGCACACCCTCGGGCTTGTCGGCCTCCAGGGCGGCGAGCTGCTCCATCGTGCCGGCGGCCACGATCTGGCCCGCGCCGTTCACGTTCGCCGGGGTCAGGCCCAGCTTCTCCAGGTGCGCGACCGTCGTGTCCGGGTCGCCGCCGAGCAGCGCCGACATCCCGGTCGCGGTGATCGCGGCGGCCTCGGCCATCGCCAGACCACGCTTGCGTACGAGGGTCAGGGCGGCCGTGTCGTCCAGGACACCCGCGAGGACGGCGGCGGTGATCTCACCGACGCTGTGACCGGCGACAGCACCCGGCGTCACGTCACCGAGAGCGGCCGCGGAGACCAGTCCGGCGGCGACGAGCAGCGGCTGGGCGACGGCGGTGTCACGGATCTCGTCCGCGTCGGCGTCCGTGCCGTAGTGCACCAGGTCGAGGTCGACGGCGGCCGAGAGGGCACGCAGACGGTCCTCGACACCGGGGAGGTCGAGCCAGGGAGTCAGGAAGCCGGGCGTCTGGGCGCCCTGGCCGGGAGCGACGAGTACGAGCACACTCACACTCTCTCTTGGGAACGGGCACGGCCGCCCGTGGGGACAGGGACGAAGAACGGGAGGGGGTTTTGTGGGGCCCCGACAAAAGGCTAGTTCTGGGGATCTCCATCGGCCAGACGTCCCAGGATCAGCGCGATCCGCAGCGTGAACGCCGACCGTACATCCGATGGCGACCAGCCGGTGACGTCAGTCACACGTCGAAGCCGGTAGCGCACGGTGTTGGGATGGACGAACAGCATCCGCGCGGCGCCTTCGAGGCTGCTCGCCTGCTCCAGATAGACACTGAGTGTCTCCAGGAGCGCGGACCCGGCCTCCTCCAGCGGTCTGTAGATCTCCTCCACCAACTGGTCCCGGGCGCCGGGGTCACCGGCCATCGCGCGTTCCGGAAGCAGGTCGTCCGCCAGTACCGGGCGCGGGGCGTCCTGCCAGGCGGAGCACGCCTTGAGCCCGGCGGCGGCGGCCTGCGCGGAGCGGGTGGCGGCGAGCAGATCGGGCACGATGGGCCCGGCCACGACGGGGCCGGCCGCATAAGGCCCGATCAGCGACTTGGCGACGGCGAGCGGATTGTCACTGCCACCGGCGATGACGACGAGCCGGTCCCCGAGCACCCCGGTGAGCACCTGGAGCTTGGCGTGCCGGGCGGCCCGCCGAATCGCCTCCACGGTCAGTTCGCTGTCACCGTCGGGCGCGGTGCCCAGCACCACACACACATGCTCGGGCGAGCTCCACCCGAGCGCGGCGGCCCTGCTGACCGCCCCCTCGTCGGCCTCACCGCTCAGCACGGCGTTCACGACGAGCGACTCCAGCCGGGCGTCCCACGCGCCCCGCGCCTCGGCGGCCTGCGCGTACACCTGGGCGGTCGCGAAGGCGATCTCCCGGGCGTAGACGAGGAGCGCCTCGCGCAGCACGGACTCGTCACCGGGAGCGGCCACCTCGTCGATGGCGGACTCCATGACCTCGATGGTCGTCCGCACCATCTCGACGGTCTGCCGGAGAGTGATGGCGCGGGTCAGCTCACGGGGAGCCGTCCCGAACACATCGGTGGAGATGGCCTGCGGCGCGTCAGGATGCCGGAACCACTCGGTGAACGCGGCGATACCGGCCTGCGCGACCAGCCCGATCCAGGAACGGTTCTCCGGTGGCATCGCCCGGTACCACGGCAGCGTCTCGTCCATGCGCGCGATGGCCTGGGCGGCGAGACTCCCGGAGGACTGCTCCAGCCGCTTCAGGGTCGCCGGGTGCGAGTGGGCACGGGGCACGGGGCCTGCGGGTCTGCTGGTTTCGGGTTCGGGCACGGAACAAGACTGCCTTATCCGGACGGCAGTATGCGGTGCCGGGTCTCGACCGAGGTCTACCGTGGTCTCCGTGATGGACGTACGGCGCTCCGCCGAGCGCTACCCAGGGGGTGACCCGCAGGCCGGGATCCAGTCCTGGCATGCCTTCTCCTTCGGGCCACACTACGAACCCGACAACCTCCGGTTCGGCGCGATCATCGCCTGCAACGAGGAGCGGCTCGCTCCCGGCGCCGGGTTCGACGAACACCCGCACAGCCACACGGAGATCATCACCTGGGTCGTGGAGGGGGAGTTGAGCCACCGCGACTCCACCGGCCACCTCACCCGCGTCCGCCCCGGCGACGTCCAGCGGCTCAGTTCGGCGGCCGGGGTCCGGCATGTCGAGCGCAACGACACCGACAGCCCCCTGACCTTCGTGCAGATGTGGCTGGCCCCCCTGGAACCCGGCGGCGAACCGTCGTACGGGATCGTGCACGGCATCGCCGACTCCACGCCGTACGCGGTGCCGGAGGCCGGCGCGATGCTGCACGTGCGCCGTCTCACGCCCGGCGAGCGCACGGCCGTACCGGACGCGGTGCATGTGTACGTCCATGTGGTGCGCGGTGAAGTGAGCCTGGGCGGCGAGAAGTTGGGGCCGGGGGATGCCGCGCGGATCACGGACGCGCGGGAGCTGGTGGTGGAGGCGGCGACCGGGGCCGAGCTGTTGATGTGGGAGATGCTCTAGCGCTCGGAGAGTCGGCGCTCGGAGAGTTCGGCGAGCACCGCGTCCGTGAACGGCGGCCACGCCTCGACCGCCCACTGCCCGAACGCCCGGTCCGTCAGCGCCACGCACCCCACCCCCGCGACCGGGTCGATCCACAGGAACGTACCGGACTGCCCGAAGTGACCGAACGTGCGCGCCGAGGACGAACTGCCCGTCCAGTGCGGGGACTTGGAGTCGCGGATCTCGAAGCCGAGGCCCCAGTCGTTGGGGTTCTGGTGGCCGTAACCCGGCAGGACGCCCTTGGTGCCGGGGTACTGGACCGTCATCGCCTCGGCGACCGTGCGGGGGTCGAGGAGGCGCGGGGCCTGGAGTTCGGCGGCGAAGCGGAGAAGGTCCTCGACCGTCGAGACCCCGTCCTTCGCCGGGGAGTTGGTGCCCTCCAGCGTCGTCGACGTCATGCCCAGGGGGTCGAGGACCGCCTGCCGCAGATACTCCGCGAACGGGATCTCCGTGGCCTTCGCGAGGTGGTCGCCGAGCTGCTCGAAGCCCGCGTTCGAGTACAGACGGCGCTGTCCGGGCGAGGCCGTCACGCGGTGTTCGTCGAAGGCCAACCCCGAGGTGTGGGCGAGGAGATGGCGGACCGTGGAGCCGGGCGGGCCCGCCGGTTCGTCCAGCTCGATCGCGCCCTCCTCGTACGCGACGAGGGCTGCGTACGCCGCGAGCGGCTTGGTGACCGAGGCCAGCGGGAAGCGGTGGTCGACCGGGCCGTGGGTCCCGAGGACGGTCCCGTCGGCTCGTACGACACCCGCCGCGGCGGTCGGTACCGGCCAGTTCTCGATCAGCGCGAGGCTCTGCAAGGACATGCCGCCGAGCCTAAGTGGTTCAGAGCATCAGCCCCATCATGGGGTCCGGCTTGCGGGTGAAGCCGAGGGCGGCGTAGAGCGGCTCGGCGTCGGGGGAGGCGGTGAGGAGGACCTGGCCGGCGCCGCGCTCGCGGAACCACTGGAGCAGCTCCTCCATGCACGAGCGCGCGTACCCCCGGCGCCGCGCGTCCGGGTCGGTGGCCACGCTGAAGACGAACCCGGCCTTCCCGTGCGGGTTCTCCGCCTTCCCGATCCGGTAGTCGACCGTCCCGACCACCAGCGCCGCCAGCGCCCCCGGCCGCTCGGGGTGGTCGACGACGAAGGCCCCGAAGTCCTCGTCCGTGGCGAGCCGCTCCCGCAGCGTCGGCAGGGACACCGCGTGCCAGTCCGTGGCGGGGTCCGTACCCGGCATCGAGTCGATCATCACCTGGCGCAGTCGCAGCAGTTCGGCGGCATCGTCGGGGGCTGCCCGTCGTACGAGACTCATGCCTGGCACGCTATCCACCGCACCCCCGACACGTCCCGCCGATTTCTTACCGGTTCCGCTTGCTTCGAGTGCACTCCAAGGCCATAGCGTGGACGTCATGACGGTGATGGAGACCACGGGTACCAGTACCGACAGCTGCGCGGGCCCGCCGCAGGCCGAGCGGCGTCCGGACGGCGAGGACAGCTACACGATCAGCGAGGTCGTCGCCTTCACCGGCCTGACGGCACACACCCTGCGCTGGTACGAGCGCATCGGCCTGATGCCGCACATCGACCGCTCGCACACCGGCCAGCGCCGCTACAGCAACGGCGACCTCGACTGGCTCGACCTCGTCGGCAAGCTCCGCCTGACCGGGATGCCGGTCGCCGACATGGTCCGCTACGCCGAGCTGATGCGCGAGGGCGAGCACACCTACGGCGACCGCTTCGAACTCCTGGAGGCGACCCGCCGGGACGTCATCACCAGGATCGCCGAACTGCAGGACACCCTGGCCGTCCTCGACCGGAAGATCAACTTCTACGCCAAGGCCGGCCGCGCCTACGAAGAGGAGAAGGCAGGATGACCGACACCACCATCCCGACCGCACGGCTCGGCGCGGACGGCCCCGAGGTCGGCGTCCAGGGCCTCGGCTGCATGGGCATGAGCTTCGCCTACGGCCCCTCGGACGCGAAGCAGTCGCAGGCCGCGCTGGACCGCGCGTTCGAACTGGGTGTGACCTTGTACGACACGGCGGACGTGTACGGCGTGGGCGAGAACGAGCGGTTCCTGTCGCCGTTCTTCAAGGCCCACCGTGACCAGGTCGTCGTCGCCACCAAGTTCGCCATGTCGGTCCCGCCGGGCGAGCCCACCCGGCGCGTCATCCGCAACGACCGCCCGTACATCCGCCAGGCGGTGGAGGCGAGCCTGCAACGCCTCGACATCGACGTCATCGACCTCTACTACATGCACCGCCGTGACCCGGCCGTCCCCATCGAGGACACCGTCGGCGCGATGGCGGAGCTGGTGGCCGAGGGCAAGGTGAAGCACCTCGGGCTGAGCGAGGTCACGGGCGCGGAACTGCGGGCCGCCCACGCCGTGCACCCGATCGCCGCAGTGCAGTCGGAGTGGTCGCTGTTCAGCCGTGACGTCGAGATCAGCCTGGTCGGCGTCGCCGCCGAGCTGGGCGTGGCGGTCGTACCGTACTCACCGCTGGGCCGAGGCTTTCTCACCGGGTCCTTCGCCAACGCCGAACAGGACCTGACGGAGGGCGACTTCCGCCGCAATCAGCCACGCTTCACCGGCGAGAACGCGGCGGCCAACGGCGCGCTCCTGGAGCCAGTGCGGACGGTTGCCAAGGCCCACGACGTGTCCCTCGGCCAGATCGCCCTGGCCTGGGTCCAACAGCGCGCCCAAGTCCACGGCCTGCCGGTGATCCCGATCCCGGGCACGACCAAGGCCGGTCGGGTGGAGGAGAACACAGCGTCGACAGCGATTGTCCTGACGGACGAGGAGCTGACCTTGCTGGAGCCGATCGCCGGCAAGGTGGCAGGCGACCGCTACGCGGACATGACCTTCGCCTCTTCCAGCAGGGAGTAGCTGAGTAGCGCCCTTGGCTGGTCGCGCCCCATAGGGGCGCGGGGAACTGCGCGACCAGCCCCCACCGGCCCGCACCCAAAAAACAACAAACCGCCCCCGCTACAACTCCGCCAACAACTCGGCCTTCTTCACGGCGAATTCCTCATCAGTCACCAGCCCCGACTGATGCAGCTCCCCGAGGTGACGAATCCGCTCAGCGATATCCGCAGGGTCGCGACGCGCGGCCGGCACCACAACGCTAGGCCGCGCGGAGCGAACCGCGGCCAGCACAGCCGCCGCAAACGGCAACGACTCATGCACAGGCCCATACCCCAGCCCGAACACCACAGCCGCCGGATCCTGATCAACAGGCAACAGCGGCGCGGCCCCCCGCAACAGCCGTAGATGCCCCTCGAAAACCTCGGGCGACCGCCACTCGACCCCGTTCAGGTCGGCGACCGCGAAACTCTGGTCGCCGGCCTTCCACTTCGCGGACGACGCCCCCGTCCAGAACCACCGGAACGACACGGTCTTCCCGTCGAAGGACGCCTTCCCGTCGTACGCCTTGAATCGCAGCGGCACCTCGGGCGCGGCCACGAGAAACCGCTCGGCAGGCCCGTCGTCCGGTTTCAGCCGCGCACGCAACTCGTCGGCGTAGTACTCGGCGAGGGTCTCGCGCTCGGCCGGCAGGACGAGGCGATAGGGGTCACAGGACTCCTTCAGCTGGCCCGCGGCCGCCTCCATCAGCGGGTCGGCACCGGGCCGGGGTTCCGCGTGGAGCACGACCGTGCCGCGCCGGCCGGGGGCGAGCGTCACCGTCTCGATCGCCTCGAAGGGGATCCGGCGTTCGCCGAGCGCCTGGAATAGCTTGGGTGTTCGAATGCCACGTTCGTAGCGGATGAGCACAGAGTCGGACTCGAACTCCCAGGCGGCATGAAATCCGGCCAGTACGTCACCCATGCGGCTCATCGTAGGCGGCACATGCTCCTCCGTCCCATCCCCGCGCAGACCGCACTTCCTGCTGTTTCTACGCGCGTCCGGCCGCCTGGGCGCCGGACAAACCCTCTCGGCAGGTGTCACCTTCGTGCGCGCACGTCACCGAGCGGTACGCGCCAACCCCTATGTCGGCGAAGTTGGTGAGACTGTCGGTGCCCGGCGCGAAGTAACCGGTGTGGCCCTCGGCGTCCTTCGCGGACAGCACCCGCGCGCCGAACGCGTTCGACACCGGGTCCTCGCCGTGCCCGAGGCCGCCGACCTCCATGTACGGCACGTCCTGGATCCAGTCGTTGGCGTCCCGCATCGCCCACACCCGGGCGAGCGTGTGCAGGTGGGAGGCCTTCGAGGTCCGCATCCCGGGGCTGCCGGCCACCGCGATGTCGGTCACCCGGGTCGGCAGCTCGTGCGCGGCGACCCCGCACACCACGGAGCCGTAGCTGTGGCAGAACAGGGCGACCTGCGAAGTCCCGGGCAGCGCCCGCACCAGCGCGTTCAGCCGTACGGCGCCGGCCTCGGCGCGTCCCGCGGTGGCCGAGTCGATGCCGAGGCCGCCGGGGGAGGTGTAGTCGGCCCAGGCGATGACCGCCGTACGCGTGCCGGTCGTGTCCGTCGCGGACTTCGCCGTGTTCTCGGCCGCGTACAGGTTCTGCGCCATGCCGACCGGTGCCGAGTACTCCTTGTACGTCTTCTGGAAGGTGAGCAGGTCGGTGTCGACGCCGGGGACGATGACCGAGACGCGCTGCGCGGTGTCCAGGTCGCCGAAGACCTCGGCGATCCGGCCCGAACCCTCGGGGTCGAAGGCCAGGATGTGGCGGCCCTCGGTCATCAGTGCCTCGAAGCGGTGCATGAGGCGGCCCGCGTCCTGCTGGCCCAGCGGCGTCAGCCGGTTGTCGTGCATACGCTTCTTCTCGACCTTGCGTTCCTGGTCGAGGGCGACGCGGTTGGCGCGGTAGCGCAGCGAGACCGGGGCGCCGTTCATGTTGCCGACCGCGAGCGGGAAGCGGTGCGCGAGACGCGTCCGCTGCTGCGCGGTGAGCGAGGCGAAGAAGCGGGCCAGCCGGGTCGGGGACGCGTCCGGGTCGGGCAGCGCGTGCCCGTCGATCCGGCCGTGCTCCCACGCGGAGAGGGATGCCTGGAGCGCCGTTTTCCCGGGGTGGCTGCGGACCGCGGTCCAGCCGGTGGTCGCCAGCATCACGAACACCACGGCCAGCGCGAGCAGTGCGCGCCAGGCGTTCAGCGTGGGGGAGGAGTCGAAGGAAGTCACTGGGAGGACACACTAGGAGAACGAGAGGGTCTCGCGTTAACCGAGTGACGGGGATCACGTTTCAGCGGTACGTGACGAGAAACTCAGTGCGACCGACTCGTGCGCCAGTTCCCGGCGAGGGCCGGTCCCACCCCGTCGAGGTAGTCGGCGGTCAGCTCCCGCATCGCCTCGACGCTGAGGTCGTCGCCCGCGATCCACATCCGCTCCACCACCCGCATCACCCCGCCGAACACGGCCACCACCAGCCGCGGCCGGGGGTCCGTGTCCACGCCCAGCCCCTCACGGTCGGCGACGATCTGCGCCAGCTCCTCCTCCAGCTCCTGCGAGCGCCGCAGATGCGCGGCGAGCAGCGCGGGCGTCGACTCGATCACCCGGTAGGTGCGCATGTGCAGGTCAAGCGGTACGACCTGCTGGATCGCCTCGTTGATGGTGTCCCAGCTCTCCAGCACGGCCCGGCGCAGCGCCTCCAGCGGGGCCTCGTGCGGCGGGCGGGCGCGGACTGCCGTCACGAAGTGCGTCTCCGTGAGCCGGGGCACGAAGAACGCGGCCTCCTCCTTGCTCGCGAAGTAGCGGAAGAAGGTGCGCTGTGAGACGTCGACGGCCTCGGCGATCTCGTCGACCGTGGTCCGCTCGTAGCCCTTGGCCGTGAACAGCTCCAGGGCGGCGCGCAGCAGCGCGTCCCGCGTACGGGCCTTCTTGCGCTCGCGCAACGTCTCCATGGGGCTCCGCTCCTAACGGTGTTCGGTCACCGACCGCACGGTGTCAGTCACCGGCAAGTGAATCTGTTTGTCAACTGTCAGCGGCTGTCACTAGCCTCGCCGTATGACTAGTCAGACCACCATCAGCGCGACGGGGCCGGGGGACAAGGCACCCGCCGCCCCGTCCGACCCGACGCCGTCCACGGGGCTGCGCGGCCACCCGTGGTTCACCCTCATAACCGTCGCCGTCGGCGTCATGATGGTGGCCCTCGACGGCACCATCGTCGCCATCGCCAACCCGGCCATCCAGAAGGACCTCGGCGCCAGCTTCGCCGACGTCCAGTGGATCACCAACGGCTACTTCCTCGCCCTCGCGGTCTCCCTCATCACCGCCGGCAAGCTCGGTGACCGCTTCGGCCACCGCCAGACCTTCCTGATCGGCGTGAGCGGCTTCGCCCTCGCGTCCGGCGCCATCGGCCTCTCGCACAGCATCGCGTTCGTCGTCACGTTCCGGGTGCTCCAGGGACTGTTCGGCGCACTGTTGATGCCGGCCGCGCTCGGCCTGCTGCGGGCCACCTTCCCGGCCGAGAAGCTCAACATGGCCATCGGCCTGTGGGGCATGGTCATCGGCGCCTCCACCGCGGGCGGCCCGATCCTCGGCGGCGTGCTCGTCGAACACGTGAACTGGCAGTCGGTGTTCTTCATCAACGTGCCGGTCGGCGCCATCGCGCTGGTCCTCGGCCTGCTGATCCTGCGCGACCACCGCGCCGAGAACGCGCCGCGCTCCTTCGACATCCTCGGCATCGTGCTGCTCTCCGGCGCGATGTTCTGCCTCGTCTGGGCCCTCATCAAGGCGCCCACCTGGGGCTGGGGCTCCGGCACGACCTGGGCGTTCCTCGCCGTGTCGGTAGTGGGCTTCGCCCTGTTCGCGTTCTGGGAGCAGCGGGTGAAGGAACCCCTCATCCCCCTGGGCCTGTTCCGCTCGGTCCCGCTGTCCGCGGGTGTGGTCCTGATGGTCCTGATGGCGATCGCCTTCATGGGCGGCCTGTTCTTCGTGACGTTCTATCTGCAGAACGTGCACGGTATGAGCCCCATCGACGCCGGTCTCCACCTCCTCCCGCTCACCGGGATGATGATCGTCGGCTCCCCGATCGCCGGCCTGGCGATCACCAAGCTCGGCCCGCGCATCCCGCTGGCCGGCGGCATGGCGGCCACCGCGATCGCCATGTACGGCATGTCCACGCTCGACGCGGGCACCGGCAGCGCCGTCATGTCGATCTGGTTCGCCCTGCTGGGCCTCGGCCTCGCCCCGGTGATGGTCGGCGCGACCGAGGTCATCGTGGGCAACGCGCCGATGGAGCTCTCCGGCGTGGCCGGCGGTCTCCAGCAGGCCGCGATGCAGATCGGCGGCAGCCTCGGTACGGCCGTCCTCGGCGCGGTGATGGCCTCCCGCGTCGACAGCGACCTGGCCGGCAACTGGGCGGACGCGGGCCTGCCCAAGCTCACCCGGCCCCAGCTGGACGCGGCCGCGGAAGCGGTCCAGGTCGGCGTCGCCCCTGTTGCCCCCGGCACCCCGGAGGCGATCGCCGCGAAGATCACGACGGTCGCCCACGACACGTTCATCTCCGGCATGAGCCTCGCCTGCCTCGTCGCCGCCGGCGTCGCGGTGGTCGCGGTGTTCGTCGCGCTGCTGACCAAGCGCGGCGAGAACGCGGAGGCGGGCGCGGGCGCGGCGCACATCTGACCTTGATTCAGGGCGATTTCGCCTATCAGGGTGACTCCGCTAAAGATTCCTGGCATCCGGTACGCGCCGCAGGTCACAGTGGGTCAAGTCCTCCGCAGGGCAGGGAGGACGGAGTGGTCTGCGGCGCGCTGCCGGAGGGGGGCAGCGCGCAAGCAGGCTTTTTTTGTCCGTACGGGGGTATCCGGTCGTCGTAGGGAACTGGCCGAACTGGCACGGACGCCCAGAGAGTTGACGATGACGGGCTTCGGCAACGGAACGCGCAGGAACCCTCGCTCGCGTGGCCGGATGGGGTCAGGGAGCGGGCCGGACCGCGCGACGCTCGGCATCGTCGGAGTGGTCTGCGCGATCGCGGGCTTCTTCACCCTGGGAATCGTCCTCGGCCCGATCGCGGTGCTGTGCGGCTGGCTGGCCATGGGCCGCAGATGGACGGGCTCCCGCCGGGCGATGGCCCTGGTGGCCCTGGTCCTGGGCGCGATCGACACGGTGGCGGCGGTGATGTGGACGTTCTTCTGAACAGGGCTGGGCGGACGTTCTTCTGAACGGAGGCCGAGTGGACGTTCTTCTGGGCTGGGGCGAGGTGGAGCTTCTTCTGAGCCGAGGCCGGGCGGCCGTTGCTCGGGCTGAGGTTGAGCGGCCGTTGCTCTGAGCCGAGGCCGGGCGGACGTTGCTCTGAGCCAAAACTGAGCGGGCCTTCTCCTGAGCCGAGGCCGAGTGGATGTTCCTCAGAGCCGAGGCCGGGCGGCCGTTGCTCGGGCTGAGGTTGAGCGGATGTTCCTCTGAGCCGAGGCTGAGCAGCCGTTCCTCTGAGCCGCGCCTGAATGGACGTCCTTCTGAACCGCGGCTAACGGGACAGCTCGTCCCCGACCGGTAGCGGAACACCCGCCGCCGACGCCCCGGACAAGGCCGCCGCCTCCGTCCCGGACAGGACTGCCTCCTCCGCCCCGGAGGGGACCGATTCCGGTGCCCCGGACAGGGCCGCAATCTCTGCCCCGGAGCCGGACGGCTCTTCCGCCCCGGGGACGACTGCCTCCTCCGGCGCCCCCGTCAGCGCCGCCACCTCCGCCCGCAGTGCCCGTACCTCCGCCGTCAGCGCCTCGATGGCCTGTGTCTGGCGTCGTTCCTCCACGTCGTCCTTCTCGAACCGGGCGATGAACCAGGTGGCGATGTTCGCGGTGACGACACCGAGGAGCGCGATGCCGGACAGCATCAGCCCGACGGCGATCATCCGGCCCAGCCCGGTGGTCGGTGCGTGGTCGCCGTAGCCCACGGTCGTCATCGTGGTGAAGGACCACCACACGGCGTCACCCAGCGTCCGGATGTTCCCGTGGGGCGAGTCCCGTTCCACGGACAGCACCGCGAGCGAACCGAACATCAGCAGCCCGATCACCGCGCCCGCGACATACGTCGTGAGCTGGATCTGCGAGGCCATCCGCGCCCGCCGCCCGACCAGTATCAGCGTCGACACCATGCGCAACAGCCGTAACGGCTGCAGTATCGGCACCACCACCGCGCACAGGTCCATCCAGTGCGTCCGCACGAACCGCCGACGGTCCCGGGACATCGCCAGCCGCATCAGATAGTCGGCGGCGAACGCTCCCCACACCACCCACTCGACCACCGTGCACACCGTCGTCAGACGGTGCCCGGCGGTCGAGTCCACGATCGGCACGGCATAGGCCACGGCAAACCCCACCGCGAGCGCCAGCAGGGGCCGCTGGGTGCGTTGCTCCCAACGAGCTTGTGCCGATGGTTCGTTCATGCCCCGCATGTTAGGGCGACGCGCGCCCCTGGTGGGCAGGCCCGAAGGG
>NZ_JBHXME010000110.1:0-36828 GCF_042721125.1 Streptomyces sp. NPDC058469 | reverse complement strand
GGGGCCAGGGGGCCCCCCCGGGGGCCCCCCCGGGCCCCCATGGCGCGCCTGACGGCTTGTTCCTGCAAGGTGGGCATCCCCCGCGGGGGGCCCCCCCCCCGGTGGTCCCGTCGGGGGCCCCCCCGTCGCCGGCCTGGGCCGGTGCTGGCTCGTCGTGGACGCGATGTGTCAGCGGTCTTCTTCAGGAGCGCTTGCAGCAGGAGCGGAGGTCAGCCGCTCCGACTCGTCCTGTATCTCAGCGGCGATCTTCTTGAGTTCCGGCTCGAACTTGCGGCCGTGGTGGGCGCAGAAGAGCAGTTCTCCGCCGCTCAGCAGGACGACGCGCAGGTATGCCTGGGCGCCGCAGCGGTCGCAGCGATCGGCGGCCGTCAGTGGGCTCGCGGGGGTCAGAACAGTAGTCACGTCGCCTCTTCTCTAGCTCGACGAGCTGTCGTACCAGGGTCAACATCCAACCAGCCCGAAAACGTTCCCGCTCGTGAGCTTTTCCTCGGAAAATTCTTCCGGGGCGGCTGTCTGCTGCCGGTTGGCGGCGAATGTGCCGTATTGCGTGTCTATGTGTCTGTACGGGTTCGCGCTGTGGGATCAGGGTCGGGTCCACCCGGCTGGGTTGCCGGTTGTTCATGAGGACGTGCCCGGAGCCTAAATGGTTCATGCCCCGAAGGGAACGTGATATGTACTTCACTCCATCGAGGGATCGAACAGGCATACGACCCTGGACTAGTGTGAGGAGGAGACGAGGGTGGCGTTACAACGGCTCTACCAGGCCTCGGTACCCTCTGAGCGGCAACCGAAGCCGGGCCCTTACCCAAAAGGGCCTCATCTGAAATTCAGCGAGGAGCGAACCGCGTGACCGCCGAAACGTCCGTGCCGTCGACAGCGCTGCTGGCAGGAGCAGACCGGGACGGTTCCAACTACACCGCGCGGCACCTGCTCGTCCTCGAGGGGCTCGAGGCCGTACGCAAGCGCCCGGGTATGTACATCGGGTCGACCGACAGCCGTGGCCTGATGCACTGTCTGTGGGAGATCATCGACAACTCCGTGGACGAGGCACTCGGGGGCTACTGCGACCACATCGAGGTGATCCTGCACGACGACGCCTCGGTGGAGGTCCGGGACAACGGCCGGGGTATCCCGGTCGACGTCGAGCCCAAGACCGGCCTCTCCGGTGTCGAGGTCGTCATGACCAAGCTGCACGCCGGCGGCAAGTTCGGCGGCGGCTCGTACGCCGCCTCCGGTGGTCTGCACGGCGTGGGCGCCTCCGTGGTGAACGCCCTGTCCGCGCGGCTGGACGTCGAGGTGGACCGCAGCGGCAACACCCACGCCATCAGTTTCCGGCGGGGTGTGCCGGGCTCCTTCGCGGCCGTCGGTCCGGACGCCAAGTTCGAGCCCGGTGGCCTGCGCAAGGCCAAGCGGATTCCCAAGACCCGCACCGGCACGCGCGTGCGCTACTGGGCCGACCGCCAGATCTTCCTCAAGGACGCCAAGCTCTCCCTGGACCACCTGCACCAGCGGGCCCGGCAGACCGCGTTCCTGGTGCCCGGGCTGACCATCGTCGTCCGCGACGAGTACGGCCTCGGCGAGGGCGGCAGCAAGGGAGAGGAGTCCTTCCGCTTCGACGGCGGCATCAGCGAGTTCTGCGAGTACCTGGCGAGCGACAAGCCGGTCTGCGACGTACTGCGCCTGTCGGGCCAGGGCATCTTCAAGGAGACGGTGCCCGTCCTGGACGACCACGGCCAGATGACGCCCACCGAGGTCACGCGCGAACTCGGCGTCGACATCGCGATGCGCTGGGGGACCGGTTACGACACGACCTTCAGGTCCTACGTGAACATCATCGCCACCCCCAAGGGCGGCACCCACGTCGCTGGCTTCGAGCAGGCCGTCGTCAAGACGATGAACGAGGTGGCGCGCGCCAAGAAGCTGCTGCGCGTCGCCGAGGACGACGTCGTCAAGGACGACGCCCTGGAGGGCCTCACCGCGGTCGTCACCGTCCGGCTCGCCGAACCGCAGTTCGAGGGCCAGACCAAGGAGGTGCTCGGTACGTCGGCGGCCCGACGTATCGTCGCCAACGTGGTCGCCAAGGAGCTCAAGGACTTCCTGACCTCGACGAAGCGTGACGCGGCGGCCCAGGCCCGTGTGGTCATGGAGAAGGCGGTCGCCGCCGCACGCACGCGTATCGCGGCCCGGCAGCACAAGGACGCGCAGCGCCGCAAGACGGCCCTGGAGTCCTCCTCGCTGCCCGCCAAGCTCGCCGACTGCCGCAGCGACGACGTGGAGCGCAGTGAGCTGTTCATCGTCGAGGGAGACTCCGCGCTCGGTACGGCCAAGCTCGCCCGGAACTCCGAGTTCCAGGCGCTGCTGCCGATCCGCGGCAAGATCCTCAACGTCCAGAAGTCGTCCGTCACCGACATGCTGAAGAACGTCGAGTGCGGGGCGATCATCCAGGTCATAGGAGCGGGATCGGGCCGCACCTTCGACATCGACGCGGCCCGCTACGGCAAGATCATCATGATGACCGACGCCGATGTGGACGGCTCCCACATCCGGTGTCTGCTCCTGACCCTGTTCCAGCGCTACATGCGGCCCATGGTCGAGGCCGGCCGGGTGTTCGCCGCGGTGCCGCCGCTGCACCGCGTCGAACTCGTCCAGCCCAAGAAGGGCCAGGACAAGTACGTCTACACGTACTCGGACCGTGAGCTGCGCGAGAAGCTCCTGGAGTTCCAGAGCAAGGGCGTCCGGTACAAGGACTCCATCCAGCGCTACAAGGGTCTCGGCGAGATGGACGCCGACCAGCTGGCGGAGACGACGATGGACCCCCGCCACCGCACCCTGCGCCGGATCAACCTCTCCGACCTGGACGCGGCCGAGCAGGTCTTCGATCTGCTGATGGGCAACGATGTGGCACCGCGCAAGGAGTTCATCTCCAGCTCGGCCGCGACGCTGGACCGGTCGCGGATCGACGCCTGACCGTCCCGCCGGGCCCAGGTCTGACCTGGGCCCGGACTCGGGTCCGACCTGGTCCCCGCGAGGCGGCTCGGAGGCCTGGACCCGGGCCCGGCGCGATCGCGCCGTTCCTGGCATGGACCCGGCACCGCGGGTCGACTCCACCCGTGGGTGGAGGTCGGGGCGGTCCGGGGATCCACCCACGATCCACCCTGGCGCCGATCTGCTGACCTGCGAATTTCCGTAGCGTCGAAGGCGTCGGCAGCGCTCGCCGCCGACATCCTCTTCCGCTCACGGAGGCTCTGATGTCCGGGCTGGTCAACGCGTTGGTGATCGTGGCCGTCGTCGCGGTGGTGATCGTGCGGCAGTTCCGCGCCCGTCGGATCGACACCGACCGGCGCTGGTGGCTCCTCCCCGTGATCCTCGCCGTCGTGGCGCTGCGCGAGCCCGGCGTACTCGACGCGCACCACCACACCGAGTCGGCCCTCCTGCTCGCCGTCGAGCTGGTCATCGGGCTGGCCACCGGAGCCGGCTGGGCCTGGACCACACGCCTGTGGGTCGAGACGGACGGTTCCGTGTGGAGCAAGAGCACCAAGGCGAGCGGGGGCGTCTGGATCGTCGGCATAGCCCTGCGCGTCGGCCTCGTCGCCCTGGGCGCGTTGATCGGTGTGCACCAGAACAGCTCGGCCCTGATGCTCGGTCTCGCGGCAACGCTGCTGGTCCGCGCCGGGGTCCTGACCTGGCGGGCCCAGTCCTTCACCGGGGCGGCGGGATCGGCCCCGGCGTACGGTTCCGGCATGGCGCGGCCCGCCCGGAAGGAGCGCGTGTGACGGAGAACGCCTGGACGCGCTGGCCCTCGCGGGAGGCGCTGGGCCGAGAGGGAGTCTCACGGCCCCGGCGGGTGCTCGCCTGGGCCGTCCGGCTGCTGGTGATCGGCATGCTGCTCGGAGGCGCCTTCACCGACAGCCACATCCGCGGCTGGGCCCTGGCCGGCGGCGTGGCAGGGATCCTGGTGGCCGCGGTCCTCGGCTGGGCCTTCTGGCGCACCACCCTCGCCCACAGACTCTGGCCGTCTGTGGGGCTCATCGCCGCGCTCCTCGGGATCGCGATCCTGGGACAGGCCGTCGGTTTCACGGTCCCGGCCCTCGTCATCTGGTGCGGTTGTGCGGTCAGTTCGCTGGAGCGGCTGCCCATCTCGGTCGCCGTGCCCGTGACATCGGTGTCCCTCGCGGTCTTCGCCGCGGTCAACAACGACGTATGGCTGACCACCGCGGTCACCACGGCCGGGCTGGCCCTCGCCGGATACACGCTCCGCCTCGACGCCGAGGCCCGGGGCAACGCCCAGCGGCTGCTCACCCAGGAACGCATGGCACGTACGGCCGAGGCGGAGTCCGCCGCGCTGGCGGAACGGGCCCGTATCGCCCGGGAGATCCACGACGTACTGGCCCACAGCCTCTCGGCCCAGCTCGTGCACCTGGAGGCGGCCAGGCTGCTGATCGAGAGGGGCGCCGACCGGGAGACGATCCTGGAACGGGTCGTGGCGGCCCGGGGGATGGCCCGCGACGGCCTTGTGGAGACCCGGCAGGCCCTGTCCGCGCTGCGCGGCGAGATGAGCCCGCTGGAGGACTTCCTGGTCGAGATCGTCGGTACTACCGGCCGTGCCGAGGTCACCGTTACGGGTGACCGGAGGCAGCTGCCCGCCGAGGCCTCGCAGGCCGTGCGCCGGGTCGCCCAGGAGGCCCTGACGAACGTCCGCAAGCACGCTCCGGGCGCCAAGGTGCTGCTCACGCTGGACTACGGCGAGCGCGAAGTGACGCTGGACGTACGGGACTCGGGCGGCTCGCCGGGCGAACTCACCGGGGCGGGAGGTGGATACGGTCTGCTGGGCATGCGGGAACGCGCCGAGTTGCTGGGCGGTTCGCTGCGGGCCGGGCCGGACGAGGAGGGATTCGTGGTGACGCTGAAGGTGCCTGCATGACGGATGAGGCCGTGAGGAAACCCGCGCGGGTCGTGGTCGCGGACGACCAGACCGTCGTACGGGAAGGCATCGTGATGCTGCTGGGGCTGCTGCCCGGGATCGAGGTCGTAGGCGCCGCCTGCGACGGGGACGAGGCGGTGCGGCTCGTCGCCGAACTCGCCCCGGACGTCGTCCTGATGGACCTGCGCATGCCGCGCTGCGACGGTGTCGAGGCGACCCGGCAGATCCGTGCGGAGCATCCCGGGACGCAGGTCGTGGTGCTCACGACGTTCGCGGACGACGCGTCGCTGTTCCCGGCGCTGCGCGCGGGGGCGCGTGGCTATCTCACCAAGGACGCGGGCGGCGACGAGATCGTACGGGCCGTGGAGAGCGTGCTGTCGGGGGACGCGGGGCTGTCGCCGAGCATCCAACGGCGGTTGCTGGAGCGCCTGTCGGAGCCCGAGCCGGAGCCGCAGGCGGGGCCCGCCGAGCCGCCGGACGGGCTCACCGCGCGGGAGACCGAGGTGCTGCTGCTGATCGCCGAGGGCCTGACCAATCAGGAGATCGCCCGCACGCTGCATGTCTCCACGGCGACGGTGAAGACCCACATCAACAACCTGTTCGCCAAGACGGGGCTCAAGGACCGTGCGCAGGCGGTGCGTTACGCCTACGGCAAGGGACTGGTGCGGCCACCAGCGGGTTGAGTCACCTGATGGGGTGAAGACAGCGGAGAAGAAGAGTCGGGGATCTTCCCGTTCTGTCCATCCTTGGGCATGCAGTCAAGCGACGGTCGTCCCCGCGGTGGCGGGAGTGGTCACGAGAGTCCGGCCGAGAACCACGAAGGTCATGACCTGACCCCCGCCGAGGCAACCGGAAAGGTGAGGTACCACGACCCTTGGTACGACGCACTCGCGTCCGGCTGGGGCGAGTCGGACGGCACGGGTGCGCCCGCCCCCGAAGTGCCGTCCGCCCGCAGGGAGGACGAGGGACGGGCGCTGCGCACCGCGGACGTGTATCTCGAGGTGCAGCGCAGCGCGGCCTTCCAGGAGGTGCGCAGCCGGTATCTGAGGTTCGTGGTGCCGGCGGTGGCCATGTTCTTCGCCTGGTACGTGGCGTACGTGGTGACCGCGACGACCGCGCCCGGGCTGATGGCCCGGCCCGTGGCGGGAGCTGTGAACGTGGGGATGGTGGCGGGGCTCGGCCAGTTCGTCACCACCTTCCTGCTCACTTGGGCGTACGCCCGGCACGCGCGGCTGCGCAGGGACCGGGCCGCGCTCGAACTGCGGTGGGACACGCAGGAACTGACGCGTGGTGTGCGAGGCGGTGTTTCGTGACCGGCAATCATCAGACGCTGGCGTTGCTGCTGTTCAGCGGCTTCGTCGCCGTCACCCTGGGGATCACGACCTGGGTGAGCCGCAACCGGCACGGTTCGGCGGAGGAGTTCTACGCGGGCGGCCGGCTCTTCTCTCCGATGGAGAATGGTTTTGCCATCGCGGGCGACTACATGTCGGCCGCCTCCTTCCTCGGCGTCACCGGCCTCATCGCGCTGTACGGCTACGACGGCATGCTGTACGTGGTGGGCTTCTTCGTCGCCTGGATCGTGGTGCTGCTCCTGGTCGCCGAACTGGTCCGCAACTGCGGGCGGTTCACGCTCGCCGACGTGGTCGCCGCGCGGATGAGCGAGCGGCCGGTGCGGATCGCGGCGGGAACTTCCTCGGTCACCGTGTCCGTTCTGTATCTGGTGGCACAGATGGTGGGCGCGGGCAGCCTGGTGTCGCTGCTGCTGGGCGGGACGAGCACGGCCGCGCGGGTGTGGACCGTCATCGGCGTCGGCGCGCTCATGGTCATCTACGTGTCGTTGGGAGGGATGCGGGCCACCACCTGGATCCAGATCGTGAAGGCGGTCCTGCTGCTCAGCACCACCGTCGCGCTGACGGTGCTGGTCCTGCTGCGCTTCCACGGGAACGTCGACCAGTTGCTGCTCAGCGCGGCCGATCGCAGCGGTCACGGCCTGGCGTTCCTCGCGCCGGGGCTCAAGTACGGCGGGGACTGGACCGCGCGGTTCGACTTCATCAGCCTGGGCCTGGCGCTCGTCCTGGGCACGGCGGGTCTGCCGCACATCCTGTCCCGCTTCTACACCGTGCCGACCGCGCGGGCCGCGCGCCGTTCGGTGATCTGGTCGATCGGGCTCGTCGGCGGCTTCTATCTGATGACCATCGTCCTCGGCTTCGCAGCGGCCGCGATCGTCGGACCGGAAGCCATGCGGAAGTCGAACGCCGCCGGGAACACGGCGGTCCCGCTGCTGGCGCTCGACCTGGGCGGCGCCAACTCCACCGGCGGGACCGTCCTGTTCGCGATCGTCGCCGCCGTGGCCTTCGCCACGATCCTCGCGGTGGTCGCCGGGATCACACTGGCCTCCTCGGCATCCGTGGCCCACGACCTGTACGCGTCACTGCGCCGCCCGCGCGCCAAGCCGTACAGCGAGGTGGCGGTGGCGCGGACGGCGGCTGTCGGCATCGGTGTGGTCGCGATCGCGCTGGGCCTGCTCGCCAGGGACCTCAACGTCGCCTTCCTGGTGGGCCTCGCCTTCGCCGTCGCCGCCTCCGCGAACCTTCCGGTGCTGCTCTACTCGCTGTTCTGGCGCGGCTTCACGACCCGCGGCGCCGTGTGGGCCGTATACGGCGGACTGATCCCCGCGCTCGGGCTCGTGCTGCTGTCGCCGGTCGTGTCGGGCAGTCCCGATTCGCTGTTCCCGGGCGTCGACTTCCAGTTCTTCCCGCTGCAGAACCCCGGCCTCGTCTCGATCCCGCTGGGCTTCCTGGCCGGCTGGCTCGGCACGGTCACCTCGACGGAGGTCCCGGACGAGGCCAAGCACGCGGAGACCGAGGTACGGGCACTGACGGGGGCGGGGGCCGTGTAGCCGGGGGCGCCCGCCGTCGCCGCAACGGGCGCCTCGCCGTCGTACGGCCCCGGTTTGGCCGTCGTACGGCTTCGGCGGGCGCCAGTGTGCCGTGCCACGCGCGGCTGCGCGGTTGCCGCGTGGCTACGGCGCCACCCAGGCGTAGCGGTGTTCCGGGCGACCCGTGTCGCCGTACTTGAGGGAGAGGCGGAGGCGGCCGGCCTGTTCCAGGTGGCGGAGGTAGCGCTGGGCGGTCGATCGGCTCAGGCCGGTCTCGGCGGCTACCTCGTGGGCCGAGAGCGGGTGGCCGGCGCTGTGCAGGACGCCGCAGATCAGGTCGGTGGTCGGTTCCGAATGGCCGCTGGGCAGGCCGGGGGAGGCCGGCACGGTCGTCGTGCGCAGGGCGCCGAAGATGCGGTCGACCTGTTCCTGGCCGGCGATGCCGCGGCCGCCGACGCGGTCGACGGTGCGACGCAGAGCGGCGTACGAGTCGAGGCGGGTGCGCAGTGCGGCGAAGGTGAACGGCTTGACCAGGTAGTGCAGGGCGCCGAGGCGCATCGCCCGCTGCACGGTCGTCACATCGCTGGCCGCCGTGATCATGATGACGTCGGTCGTGTGGCCCTGTTGCCGCATGCGGTGGACGAGTTCGAGACCCGTCTGGTCGGGCAGATAGTGGTCGAGCAGTACCAGGTCGATCGTCCCGCGTTCCACGGTGGCCAGCGCCTGGGCGGCGCTGTGCGCGCGGGCGGCGACCCGGAAGCCGGGAACCTTTCCCACGTACTTGGCGTTGATCTCGGCGACGCGGAAGTCGTCGTCCACGACCATGACGTCAATCATTGGGCCTCTTTCCTCAAGGCCAGGCGAGCGTTAAGCCCGTGTTTCGGCTCCGCAGTTGTAGCGCGAGCAAAACGAGCACAACAGGCTCTTGCGAGCAAAAGAACGGCTTGCGCCCAGAAGACTGCTGCTGTGGTCCGCGCCACATCTACGGTCCCGCCCATGAGCGCAGACACCAGCCCCGCCATCGAGCTGCGGGGCGCGAGCAAGACCTTCAGGACCCCGTCCGGGGGTCTGCACACGGCCGTCAAGGGGCTTGATCTCACGGTCGGACGTGGCGAGTTCGTGGCGGTCGTCGGCCCCACGGGCTGCGGCAAGTCGACCACGCTGACCCTCGTCAGCGGGCTGGAAGAGCCCTCCGAGGGCGATGTGCTGGTGGCCGGGGAGCCGGTCTCCGGCGTCGGCGACAAGGTCGGCTTCGTCTTCCAGCAGGACGCCACCTTCCCCTGGCGCACGGTGCTGTCCAACGTCATGGCGGGCCCGCGCTTCCGCGGCGTACCGAAGGCCGAGGCGAAGGCGAAGGCGCGTGACTGGCTGGCACGGGTCGGGCTCTCCGCCTTCGAGGACCGCTATCCGCACCAGCTCTCCGGCGGTATGCGCAAGCGCGTCGCGCTCGCCGCGACCTTCGTCAACGACCCCGCGATCCTGCTGATGGACGAGCCGTTCTCGGCGCTCGACGTGCAGACCAGGGCCCTGATGTCGGACGAACTCCTGGAGCTGTGGGAGGGCACCGGTACCTCGGTCGTCTTCGTCACCCACGACCTGGAGGAGTCCATCGCGCTGGCCGACAGGGTCGTCGTGATGACCGCAGGCCCGGCCACCGTGAAGCAGGTCTTCGACATCGACCTGCCGCGGCCCCGCAAGGTCGAATCCGTGCGCCTGGAGCCGCGGTTCATCGAGATCTACCGCGAGATCTGGGAGTCCCTCGGCGAAGAGGTCCGCATCACGCGCGAGAGGAGTGCGGCCAATGTCGCCTGACGTCATGCCCGAGGACAAGGTCGTACGGACCGTGACCGAGCCCGGCACCAAGACGGACCGCGCGCATTCACGCGCGCGTGCCGCCCGTAAACGCAGAGTCGGCGTCGGGGCGGCCCGGGTGCTGCTCCTGGTCGCCGTTCTCGGCCTCTGGGAATGGCTCTCCCGGGCCAAGGCCATCGATCCGTTCAACTTCTCGATGCCCTCGAAGATCTGGGACCAGATCTACACCTGGGTGATGCACGGGACCGCGCTCGGTTCCCTGGGCGAGCAGATCTGGGCCACGCTGCAGGAGGCGCTGATCGGCTGGGTCATCGGTGTGATCGCCGGTGTCGTGTTCGGTATCACGCTCGGGCGGATCACCTTGCTCGCCGACATATTTGGTCCATACATCAAGGTGCTCAACTCCATACCCAGGATCGTCCTCGCCCCGATCTTCGTGATCTGGTTCGGACTCGGACCGGCCTCCAAGGTCGCGTCGGCCGTCGTGCTCGTCTTCTTCCCGGTGTTCTTCAACGCCTTCCAGGGCGCCCGCGAGGTCGACCGCAACCTGGTCGCCAACGCCCGCATCCTCGGCGCCAGCGACCGCAGGGTGACCCTCCAGGTGGTCATCCCGTCCGCCACCTCCTGGATCTTCACCAGCCTCCACGTCAGCTTCGGCTTCGCCCTCATCGGCGCGATCGTCGGCGAGTACATCGGCGCCACCAAGGGCATCGGCCTGCTCGTCGCGCAGTCCCAGGGCACCTTCAACGCGGCCGGTGTGTACGCCGCGATGGTGATCCTCGCGGTCGTCGCCCTCGTCGCCGAAGGGCTCCTCACCTTCGCCGAGAACCGCATCTTCCGCTGGAAGCCGTCGGGTTCCGACAGCTGAACGACCCCTGACGGCACGCCTGTCGAACCCGTCGTAGAACACGCCTTCCGAACCCGTCGTAGAGCGCACCTCCGCTCCGCCGAAGGCACCTCCTCCCCGCACCGCACCCTCACAAGGACGTGAACCGCCATGCGCAAGACCGCCAGATACGCAGCCCTGGCCGCCTCGGGCCTGCTCGCCCTCTCCTCGCTCACCGCCTGTGCCAACGACGCGGCCAGCACCGCCTCCACCGGCTCCGGCAGCAAGGGCGACGGCAAGGGCGAGAAGGTCAAGATCATGGTCGGTGGCCTGGACAAGGTCATCTACCTGCCCGCGATGCTCACCCAGCGGCTCGGCTACTTCGACGCCGAGGGCCTCGACGTGGAGCTGCTGAGCGAACCGGCCGGCGTCCAGGCCGAGACCGCGCTCGTCTCCGGGCAGGTCCAGGGAGCCGTCGGCTTCTACGACCACACGCTCGACCTGCAGGTCAAGGGCAAGTCGGTCGAGTCCGTGGTGCAGTTCTCGCAGGCGCCCGGCGAGGTGGAGGTCGTCTCCACCAAGGCGGCGGGGAAGGTCAAGTCGGCCAAGGACTTCAAGGGCAAGAAGCTCGGCGTGACCGGCCTCGGCTCCTCCACCGACTTCCTCACCAAGTACCTCGCCGTCAAGAACGGCGTCAACGTCAGTGAGTTCAGCCCGGTCGCCGTGGGCGCGGGACCGACCTTCGTCGCTGCGCTCCAACAGGGCTCCATAGACGCCGGTATGACGACCGACCCGACCGTCGCCACGATCCTCGACAAGAAGGCCGGCAAGATCCTCGTCGACATGCGGACGCCCGAGGGCTCGCAGGCGGCGCTCGGTGGGCCGTACCCCTCGTCAAGTCTGTACATGCAGACGGACTGGGTGAACAGCCACAAGTCCACTGTGCAGAAGATGGTCAATGCATTTGTCAAGACGCTCAAGTGGATGTCCACCCACAGCGCGACCGAGATCGCCGACAAGATGCCCGCCGACTACTCCCAGGGCAACAAGTCCCTCTACGCCACCGCGATCAAGAGCACGCTGCCGATGTTCACCAAGGACGGCGTGATGCCGACGAACGGCCCGGAGACGGTCGAGAAGGTGCTCAAGGCGTTCAACCCCACCATCAAGAACGCCGATGTGGACCTCGACAAGACATACACGACCGAGTTCGTGAAGAACGCGACAGGCTGACAGCCGTGCGGTCCGCATCCGTATAGGGGGAAGGGGTACGGCCCCTTCCCCCGCCCCCACAGGCCGTGCCCTCAGGCGCGGGTCGCCCACACGTAACGGTGTTCCGGGCGGCCCGCGTCGCCGTATTTGAGCGTCAGCCTGGCCCGTCCGGTGCGCTCCAGGAGCTTCAGATAGCGCTGGGCGGTCTGCCGGCTCACCCCGGTGCGGTCGGCGATCTCCTGTGCGGACAGGGGGCCTTCGGCGTTCATCAGGGACTGGCGCACGAGTTCCGCCGTGGTGGGGGAGTGCCCTTTGGGCAGCCCGGGCTCCGAGGGCGCCGACAGGGCGCCGAAGATGCGGTCCACCTCGGCCTGTTCCGCCTCGCCGCCGCCGTCGAGCGTGCGGCGCAGTTCCGCGTACGCCTCCAGCTTGGCCCGCAGGCCCGCGAAGGCGAACGGTTTGACCAGGTACTGCAGCGCGCCCTGCCGCATCGCCGCCTGCACGGTCGTCACGTCCCGGGCCGCCGTCACCATGATCACGTCCGTCTGGTGGCCGCGCCGGCGCATCTCCTGGACGACCGCCAGGCCCGTCTCGTCGGGCAGGTAGTGGTCCAGGAGGACCAGGTCGAGGCGGGGCAGCGTCTCCAACTGGCGCAGCGCCTCAGCCGCGTTGTGAGCCTCGCCGGCCACGTGGAAGCCCGGCACCTTCTCCACGTAGGCCGCGTTGACCTGCGCGACCCGGGTGTCGTCGTCCACGACCAGAACCTCGATCATCGCGACTCCTCCTTGGTGGTCTCCCCGGGGGCCGTGAGAGCGGGTTCCAGGTCCGGCTCGGTCAGCGCCTCGGGCAGGACGACCACGAACTCCGCGCCCCCGCCGAACGCCTCCGTCACCACCGCGCTGCCGCCCTGCCGTTCAGCGAGCCGACGTACCAAGGAGAGGCCGATTCCGCGCTTGCCGTGGGCCGGGGGCTTCTTCGTGGACCATCCCTCGGTGAAGACCAACTCCCGTTGTTCCTCCGGGATTCCGGGCCCCGTGTCGCGCACCCGGAGCACGGCCGTACGCCCCTCCGTCCGCAATTCGACCTCCACGCGTGCGTGCGGTGTGCCCGCGACGGCGTCGAGCGCGTTGTCCACCAGGTTGCCGACGACCGTGACCAGCCCGCGCGGGTCGATCAACCGGTCGGGCAGCCAGGTCCGGTCGGAGATCCACAGGGCGACGGCCCGCTCGGCCGCGACGGTCGCCTTGCCCACCAACAGGGCGGCGAGCAGCGGGTCCTGGATCTTCTCCGTGACCTGTTCGGCGGTGGCCCGGTGATCGCCGACCACCTCGCCGACGAAGTCCACGGCGTCGTCGTACATCTCCAGTTCGAGCAGCCCCAGCAGGGTGTGCATGCGGTTGGCGTGCTCGTGGTCCTGGGCGCGCAGGGCGTCGATCAGGCCGTGCGTCGAGTCGAGTTCCCGGCCGAGCTGCTCCAGCTCGGTGCGGTCCCGCAGGGTGGCGACGGCGCCGCCGTCGTCGGTGGGCATGCGGTTGGTGACCAGGACCCGCTGGCCGCGGACGGCGAGCAGGTCGGTGCCGGTCACCCGGCCGGCCAGGACATCGGTCGTACGGCCCTCACCGAGCGCCTCGTCCAGGGAGCGGCCGACCGCCTCGTCGCCGATGCCCAGCAGGCGCCGCGCCTCGTCGTTCAGGAGCCGTATGCGGCCGGTGCGGTCCAGGGCGACGACGCCCTCCCGGATGCCGTGCAGCATCGCCTCGCGCTCCGAGAGCAGCGCCGAGATGTCCGAGAAGGCCAGGTCCCGGGTCTGCCGCTGGACCCTCCGGGAGATCAGCCAGGCCGCCAGCGCGCCGACGGCGAGAGCGCCCCCGGCGTACGCCAGCAGCCCCGGGATCGCGCTGATCAGCTGCGCGCGGACACTGTCGTACTTGATGCCCACCGAGACGGCCCCGATGATCGTGCCGTCGGCGTCGCGCATGGGCACCTTGCCGCGCGCCGAGCGGCCCAGGGTGCCCTTGTCGATCTCCTTGACCTCCTGACCGGCCAGGGGCTGGCCGGGAGAGGTCGAGACGAAGCGGCCGATCTCGCTCGGAGTGGTGTGCGACCACCGCATGCCCCGCCAGTCCATCACCACGACGTACTCGGCCTTGGTGGCCTTCCGGATCCGCTCGGCCTCCTTCTGCACCGGCCCGTCCACGCTCGGGGGAGTGCTCTGGACGTCCTTGATGATCTGCGGCTGCTGCGCGGTGGTCTGGGCGATGGCCAGGGCGCGGTTCATCGCCTCCTGGTCCAGCTGTTTGCTCAGCGGCGCGAGGAACAGCCCGGTCGCCAGGACCGCGACTCCCGCGGCGATCGCCAGCTGCATCAGCAGTACCTGCGAGAACACCCGCCGCGGCAGCCCGAGGCGACGGCGGCGTGCGGGGGGTGCGGGGCTCATACCCCTGACGGTACGTGGAGGGGCGGGGTCCGCCCCAGGGGTGTGGCGTGGATCTCTTGACCAATTCTTGGGGAAACCGGCCTCCAGTAGAGGGCGATTTCCTGACGAAGGCGGTCGGGTGGCCCGGTGTCGGGCGGGTCAGCCCGCCAGTGCCGTCGTCAGCTCGCGCACCGCCATCACGTCCATCCGCGCCGGTGCGCCGAGGACCGACGCCCCGCAGCTCTCCGGGCGGGGCGGAAGCGACGCACCCTGGGCGACGATCACGCGCCAGTGGCGTCCGTCGGTGTGCGCGACGGTCACCTCCCAGCGCGGTGCGGCGCCGTCCGTCCGTACGATGCTCAGGGCGTCCATCGCGTACTCGCCCGTCGCCGTCCGCACGGCCAGCTCCGCCGCCTGTCCGGGCCGTTCCCAGGCCGAAGCACCCCGGCAGCCCTCGACGACCACGCGGCCCTCCTGGACGCCCTGGAGGATCTCCTTGATGCCGTGCGCCTGGACCCGCCCGTACGCGTAGCCGTACGGCAGGACGAGCACCGTCGGCGAGAAGCGGTGACCGCCCAGATGGGTGACCTCCCAGGCGCCCTCGACCCCGGAGGCGGCCAGTTCGGCCGCGAGGGGACGGCCCAGGAGCGCGCAGCAGCGGTCACGCTTGCCGTTGGTGCAGACGAGCGCGAGCGGATCACCGGTGTGGGCCCGCCCGCCGAGCGCCGAGCCGAACGAGCGGGGATCACCCGCGCCGAGGGCGGCGAAGTCGAGGGCGAGCAGTTGCCGCGGGTCCTCGGTCATGGCGCTGTGCAGCCACACGTTTCCGGGAACGGTGTGGGCCGCGTACACATGGCGCACCGGCGACGCCGCGGGGTCGGCGTGCCGCCCGGGGCGGCGGATGAGCGCGATCCGTACGCCGGTGTTCGCGGCGGCCGCTTCCAGGGCACGGCCGAGCGCGGGGTCCAGGTGGCTCGAAGTGAGCGCTTTGGCACCCCAAGGACCGGGCTGTTCCAGCAGCAGCCACGTCGTCGCCGTGGCCGCGGTTCCGGAAATGGGCTCGTCGAGGTCCCGAGAGACGGTCGCGCACGTACTCACAGAGGTGAGCCTAACCTGACTTGGCCCAGGGTGACTTCCGGCCGTGCTCGTGTCCTACTCCGGTAGGGGTTGAGGCGGCTTGGGGCCCACGTAGTGACCGCTGGGCCGCATGCGCAGCGGGCGTTCCCCGTACTCCTCCAGGGCGTGCGCGATCCAGCCCGCCGTGCGGGCTACGGCGAAGACCGTCTCGCCCGCCGTGGAGGGCATCCCGGAGGAGACGGTGAGCACGGCGAGCGCCAGGTCGACGTTGGCGTGCAGCGGGGTGTGGCGGGCGGTGGTGGCGACGATGTCACGGGCCGCGGCGAGGGCGGGTGCGGCGCCCGGGATCTTGTCCAGGAGGGCGAACAGGGCACGCGCGCGTGGGTCCTCGCCCGGGTAGAGCCGGTGCCCGAGCCCGGGGATACGGCGGCCGGCCCGCAGTTCGTCCGCGACCACCGGGGCTGCGGTGCCCTGGTCGAGCACGTCGAGCAGCAGCCGGTGCGCAAGGCCGCTGGCCGCGCCGTGCAGGGGGCCTTCGAGGACCCCCAGGCCCGAGGAGACGGCCGCGTAGGGGTGTGCGCGGGCCGAGGCGGCGACGCGCACCGCGAGCGTCGAGGCGGCCAGGTCGTGGTCCACGAGGAGCCCAAGTGCCGTGTCCAGGACGTGCAGTGACGCCTCGTCAGCCGGGCGTCCGCTCAGCCGTGCCCACAGGCGGTGGGCCAGCGGACCCTCGTCGCGATGGGCACGCCGCACCGGTGGCAGGGCCGCGACGAGGGTGGGGATGAGGATGCGCGCGGTGCCGAGCACGGCGTCCTCGGACAGGTCGAAGCGCAGCGGGTCCGCGGTCGCCGCCGCGATGGCCGCGACCCGCAACCGGTCGGTGGGACCGGTGTGTTCGGGCAGCGCGTCGACGGTGCGACGGGCGACGGCGACGGCCGCCTTGGGCGCGGTGAACGTGATCCCGGGACGCAGCTCCCCGGTCCACAGCCACTCGGCGATCTCCTCGTAGGAGTGGCGGGCGGCCAGCTCGGTCGCGTCGACGCCCCGGAAGTAGTACCGGTCCTTGTCGATGAGCGTGATGCGGGTCCGTACGGACAGCTCGCCCCCGGGACCCGAACTCCCGCTGCTCTCCCGCCTGTTGCGCCGGGCGAGCACCTCCACCTCCTTGGCGTCGAAGGTGCTGCCCCGGCCGCCGGGCTCCCGTCTGCTGCCCAGCTGTCCGCGACTCACGTACGCGTACACGGTCTCGGGCTTCACGCCGAGCAACTCGGCGGTCTCCTTGGTGCTCAGCCGTCGCTCGGGGTGACCGGGAGCGGGTTCTTGATCGCGCATGGAGGTCACCGTATCCACTCGTGCATGCATTGATTCAATCAATATTGACAGAGATTGAGTCAACCATGGACAGTTGAATCAAGTCCAGGGAGGAAACATTGGCCATCAACAGGGGCGCAGCCACTCGTATCGAAGTTCCGCGGGGACTCGCGGGCGTCGTCGTCACCGACACCCGAATCGGTGACGTCCGAGGGATCGAGGGCTTTTACCACTACCGCCAGTACTCCGCCGTCGAACTCGCGCAGACCCGCGGCTTCGAGGACGTCTGGCATCTCCTTGCCCACGGCGAACTGCCGGACGCCGACCAGAGCGCCGCCTTCGCCGCCGAGACCGCCGCGCTGCGCCGGTTGCCCGACGAGGTACGAGCCGCACTGCCCGCCGTGGCGGCGGCGAGCGGGGCGTCGGGATCGCTGTCGGGACCGTTGTCCGGGATGCGCACGGCGCTGTCGCTGCTCGGCGCAGCGAAGGGCTTCCGGCCGGTGTACGACATCGACGCGGACGCGCGCCGCCGGGACACCCTCGTGGCCTCTGCGGTCGTACCGACGCTGCTGACCGCGCTGTACCGGCTGGGGCGGGGGCTCGACCCCGTGGAGCCGCGCGAGGACCTCACCTACGCGGCCAACTACCTCTACATGCTGACGGGTTCGGAGCCGGACAAGCAGCAGGCCAGGGCGATCGAGCAATACTTGATCTCAACCATTGACCACGGATTCAACGCGTCAACCTTCACCGCGCGGGTCATCGCGTCGACGGGGGCGGACGTGGCGGCCTGCCTGGTCGGGGCCGTCGGGGCGCTCTCGGGTCCGCTGCACGGGGGTGCGCCCAGTCGTGCCCTGGACACCCTGGACGCGATCGGAACCCCGGACCGGATCGACCCCTGGATCCGTGAACGCGTCCTCGCCGGCGACCGCATCATGGGCTTCGGCCACGCGATCTACCGCACGGAGGACCCCCGCTCCCGGATGCTGCGCGAGGTCGCCCAGCAGTTCGGCGGCCCACGGGTCGAGTTCGCCATCGAGGTCGAGCGCCAGGTCGAGGCGATCCTCGCGGAACTGAAGCCGGGCCGCGAACTCCACACGAATGTCGAGTTCTACGCGGGGTTGGTCATGGAACTCTGCGGGCTGCCCCGGGAGATGTTCACTCCCACCTTCGCGGCTGCGCGGGTGGTGGGCTGGAGCGCGAACGTGGTGGAGCAGGCGGAGGACTCGAAGATCATTCGGCCGGTGGCCCGGTATGTGGGGGTGGGGGCGCCGGTGGCGGTGCCGGCGACGACCTGAGACAAGGCCGTTCGTCCTGCCTGGACGACCGGACCCATGTGCGCAGCAGGGCTGCATGGGAGTTTCTGTGAGGGGCCCAGGCTCCGGCGCGGAGGGGCAAGCCCGCTGGTCAGGTCGGCCAACTGGCCTTCCATGATGGGCTGGTCTCCTGCCGACTCGGGCGTAGGGTTGCGCCGGTACACGCGAAGGGCCCCGCCCTCCCGTCGGCTAGACCCCGACGGACCTTGAGGACGAGGCACTGTTGGTGGACGTGGGTCCCGGCTGATCGCTCAGCTGGGACCCACGTGCTTCAGATCCACGGGTTGTGCTGGATCAGCCACGCGATCACGAGGAAGACCTCGCAGGTCGCGCACACGCGCTCTGAGGAGACGTGCTGCCGTACGCGGATCCGCCACCGGTCCTTCAGCGTTGGCTTCAAGACCGGTCCTCCCCGGCCCCGAAAGGCCCTGGGTGTGCGGGATGGCGTTCCCGCGCCGCTGAGGTCACCTCCGTGTCCTCACGTGAGGGGACGCGGTTGTGAACCCCGAAGGGGCGTAGACGACATGGCCGCACTCGCGGTTGTGGTCGGAGGCCCGGCACCGGAGGGTGTCGGGTTCGATTTGTGTGCTGGGTCGTGTGTACGGATGGAGAGACGTGCCTTGGTGGTCGGAGGCGTCAGGCGTCAGGGATGTCCCGTTTCGCACGTACGAGGGTCTCGCGACTGATCACGACGATGCGTTCGTAATCGGCACGTGCGGCGTCAGAAGGGAGCTCGGAGTCGAGTTCCGCAGTCGCTTCGCGCCCAATGACGGCGAAGTCGCCGTCGCTGAGTTCGAAGATGTCGGGGCAAGTCTGGCCTGTGGCGCTGCCTCGCTCGCGGGGCGAAGCCCCGACACGTCGCACGATTCTCACTAAGAGTTACCAACCTTACTCGGAGCGATCCAATTTCTCCGAGTGTGGCTCCTTGTGGCTCGGAGGGACGAATACCTCCGAGCGTGACGGCGCCCTGGCAGGTGTGGCGCCGGAGCTGTACGTCTCCGAGCGCGAGGGGTGTTCGTCGGAGTGCCCGGAGAGGGCCAGGGATAAGATAGCGACACCGTGGCTCGCGGTGCGTCACTTGGGTGCAAGCAATGAGGTGAAGACTGCCCTCTGTTGATGACGGCTCAGGGTGAATCGCCCGGCGTCTCTCCCACGACCCACCACTCGTCTGTGTCCGAGTCGTCGAGCTCCTGGATCAGGTCGTCCATGATGCGGCCGAGCCCGGCCTCTTCCGAGGAGGCGGGCAGGCTCTTCCTGTGGTGCTTCGTCGCCGCCCAGTACTCGCGGAATACCTGGTTCTGGCACATGACCCGGAAATGGCCGTGAAGTTCCGGCAGGGTCAGGGCGCCGATCCGGTGGTAGTACAGGGCGTTCGCGTAGAGAGCGTTCGCGAAGAGGTACTGACGCTGCTTCTCGGGCGGCACCTCGGTCTCGTACGTATTGAGGACGCCTGCCAGGGCGGGGTCGTCCATGGCTTTGCACAGCAGGGCGAAGTGGAGTCGATGCTGTTCGGCGAGGGCGGCTTTGCGTCGATGGCGCGAGGTCGGCCTGGCGAGGGACGCGACCGTGGCTGCGATCCTCGCTTTTACGGCTGAGCTGAGCCTCCGTATCCCCACGTTCTGTGTGGCCATGTCAACAACCCCCGAATCAGGCGGCCGTCCGCCGGTCGTCGGGGTGCGGGTCGACTGATGGGGACCGGCGAGCGATGGGCGGCGCTTGCCGTCTCCCAGAGTGCCGAGCGGCTCTGATCGGCAGGGAGGCGGAGAGGAGGCGCACGGAGGGAAGCGAGGGTCGCACGAACCGGCGCCTTCCCCAACGTCTGCCCCGCAAGTGCTGCTAACAATCGTTCACTTCGCGGCGATTCTTCCGGCTCGTATCCTGGGGCGGCATTCAACCTCCGTACGTGCGCCGGACCGCGAGCCGGTGCACGCGTCGGCGTGAAAGAGGTCGCACGTTGAACCAGCAGAGCCCGAGCCCGAGCGCAAGCCCGAGTCAGAGCCCGGGCCCGAGGCCGAGTACGGATCCGGCGTCGGTTCCGAGCTCGCATCCAACCTCGGCGCCTCCCTCGATGCCTACCGGCGTTCCGGTCCCGGGCCCGACCCCGGTTCCGAACCCCCGGCAGATCCCCGTCCTCGTCCTTGCCGGATTCCTGGGCTCGGGCAAGACAACCCTCCTCAACCACCTCCTGCACCGCAGCGGAGGAAGCCGTATCGGAGCGATCGTCAACGACTTCGGGGCGATCGAGATCGACGCGCTGGCCGTGGCCGGAGCCCTGGGCGACTCGACCGTCTCGCTCGGCAACGGGTGCCTGTGCTGTGCCGTCGACGCCAGTGAACTCGACGTCTATCTGGAGAAGTTGGCGCAGCCCTCCGCCGGCATCGACGTCATCGTCATCGAGGCCAGCGGGCTCGCCGAGCCGGAGGAACTGGTGCGCATGCTGCTCGCCAGCGAGCACCCGGGGATCGTCTACGGCGGGCTCGTCGAGGTCGTCGACGCCGCCGAGTTCGACGACACCCGCGCGAAGCACCCCGAGATCGACCGGCATCTCTCCCTCGCCGACCTCGTCGTCGTCAACAAGCTGGACCGGGCGGTCGACGCCCCGCGCGTCCTCGGACTCGTCCGCTCGCTCACCGACCGTGTCGCCGTCGTGCCCGCCACCTACGGCCGTATCGACCCCGAGTTCCTCTTCGACTGTCGGCCGAACGAGGAGCGCGTCGGGCAGTTGACCTTCGACGACCTGCACGAGCACACCGGTGATGGCCATGGCGGTGACGCGCACGCCGATCACCTGCACAGCGCCTACGACAGCCTCTCCTTCACCTCCGACGTGCCCATGGAGCCGCGCAGGCTGATGGGGTTCCTGGACAGTCGGCCCGAGGGGCTGTACCGCATCAAGGGGTACGTCGACTTCGGCGCGCACGATCCCCGCAACCGGTACGCCGTGCACGCCGTAGGACGGTTCCTGCGGTTCTATCCCGAGGTCTGGGCCGACGGTGACACCCGGCTGACCCAGCTCGTGCTCATCGGCACCGGCCTCGACTTGCCCGCCCTCGGCAAGGAGTTGGAGGCGTGCCGAGACGGCGACGCCCCACTCGCCGACGAGCGCGGCATGTGGGGCGTCCTCCGTTACGTACAAGAGCCGGATCAACAACCCGAATCCGAGCCGGAGTTGGACCCGGATCCGGAACTGGACGACTGACGGCCGGCGCTACACCGGCCCCGCCACCACCGACACCGTCTTCGCCAGCGACACGCCCGAGCCGTCCCGTCGCGGGTCCATCTCCGGGAGTTCCGCCGGTGTGCCGTCCCGTTGTGCCGCCTTGGCCGGTACCGGGCCCGCCCAGGCCAGGGAGAGGCAGTCCTCGCCCTTCAGGAAGCGCTGGCAGCGGACGCCTCCGGTGGCGCGGCCCTTGCGGGGGTACTGGTCGAACGGGGTCAGCTTGGCCGTCGTCTGGACGGAGTCGTCCAGCGTGCCGCGCGAGCCCGCGACCGTGAAGACGACGGCGTCCACAGCCGGGTCGATTGCCGTGAAGGAGATGACCTTCGCGCCCTCGGTGAGTTTGATGCCCGCCATACCGCCGGCCGCGCGGCCCTGGGGGCGCACCTGGGAGGCCTGGTAGCGCAGCAGTTGCGCGTCGTCCGCGATGAAGACCAGGTCCTCGTCACCGGTGCGCAGCTCGACGGCGCCGACGATCCGGTCGCCGTCCTTGAGCGTGATGACCTCCAACTCCTCCTTGTTCGTGGGGTAGTCGGGGACCACGCGCTTGACGACGCCCTGCTCCGTGCCGATGGCCAGGCCCGGGGAGGACTCGTCGAGGGTCGTCAGGCAGATGACCGTCTCGCCCTCGTCCAGGGAGACGAACTCCGAGACCGGCGCGCCGCCGGAGAGGTTCGGCGCGGCGGCCGTCTCCGGGAGCTGGGGGAGGTCTACGACGTTGATACGCAGCAGGCGGCCGGTCGAGGTGACCGCGCCCAGCTCGCCGCGGGCGGTCGCCGGGACCGCCGAGACGATCACGTCGTGCTTGGTGCGCCGGGCCTCGGCGTCCTCCGGGAAGGGCTCGCCGTTCGCCGTACGGGCCAGCAGACCCGTCGAGGAGAGCAGTACACGGCACGGGTCGTCGGCGACCTGAAGCGGCACGGTGGCGGTGGGGGCACCCGCCGACTCCAGCAGGACCGTACGCCGGTCGGTGCCGAACTTCTTTGCCACCGCGGCCAGTTCGGTGGAGACCAGCTTGCGCAGCTCGGTGTCCGACTCCAGGATGCGGGTCAGCTCCGCGATCTCCGCCCGGAGGCGCTCCATCTCCGACTCCAGCTCGATCCGGTCGAACCGGGTCAGGCGGCGCAGCGGCGTGTCCAGGATGTACTGCGTCTGGATGTCGCTCAGCGAGAAGCGCTCCATCAGACTCTGCTTCGCCTGCGCGGAGTTGTCGCTGGAGCGGATGATCCGGATGACCTCATCGATGTCGATGAGCGCCGTGAGCAGGCCCTCCACCAGGTGGAGGCGGTCGCGCCGCTTGGTGCGGCGGAACTCGCTGCGTCGCCGTACGACGTTGAAGCGGTGGTCGAGATAGACCTCCAGGAGTTCCTTGAGGCCCAGCGTGAGGGGCTGGCCGTCGACCAGTGCCACGTTGTTGATGCCGAAGGTCTCCTCCATCGGCGTCAACTTGTAGAGCTGCTCCAGGACCGCTTCCGGTACGAAGCCGTTCTTGATCTCGATGACCAGGCGCAGGCCGTGCGCGCGGTCGGTGAGGTCCTTGACGTCGGCGATGCCCTGGAGCTTCTTCGCGCCGACCAGGTCCTTGATCTTGGCGATCACCTTCTCCGGGCCTACGGAGAAGGGCAGTTCGGTGACGATCAGGCCCTTGCGGCGCGCTGTCACGTTGTCCACGGCGACCGTGGCGCGGATCTTGAAGGTGCCGCGGCCCGTCTCGTAGGCGTCCCGGATGCCGGTGAGGCCGACGATCCGGCCGCCCGTGGGCAGGTCGGGGCCGGGGACGTGCCGCATCAGGGTGTCCAGATCCGCGTTCGGATAGCGGATCAAGTGGCGGGCGGCCGCGATGACTTCGCCGAGGTTGTGCGGCGGCATGTTGGTGGCCATGCCGACGGCGATGCCCGACGAGCCGTTCACCAGGAGGTTCGGGAAGGCGGCGGGCAGGGCCACCGGCTCCTGCTCCTGGCCGTCGTAGTTCGGGGTGAAGTCGACCGTGTCCTCGTCGATCGACTCGGTCATCAGGTTGGCCGCTTCGGACGGCCGGCACTCGGTGTACCGCATGGCGGCCGGCGGGTCGTCGTTGCCCAGCGAGCCGAAGTTGCCGTGGCCGTCGGCCAGCGGCACGCGCATGGAGAAGGGCTGGGCCATGCGCACCAGGGCGTCGTAGATCGACGCGTCCCCGTGCGGGTGCAGCTTGCCCATGACCTCGCCCACGACACGCGCGCACTTCACATAGCCGCGGTCGGGGCGCAGGCCCATCTCGTCCATCTGGTAGACGATCCGTCGGTGGACCGGCTTCAGGCCGTCCCGGGCGTCCGGCAGGGCTCGGGAGTAGATGACCGAGTACGCGTACTCAAGGTAGGAGCCCTGCATCTCGTCGACGACGTCGATGTCGAGGATCCGCTCCTCGAACGAGTCGTCGGGCGGCGGGGTCTTCGTGCTGCGGCGGGCCATCGCTGCCGGCTCCTCTTTTCTGGTCGCTCGCCTGGGGGTCGCTCCCCTTCGGCTCACTCTTGCTGAAGCGTGAACGGGGTCTTGACGTGAACCATTGTGGACCGCGGCACTGACAACGCGGACCAGGACCCGGCGTTGCCCGCTCGGGTCCGTCGCCGGCGGCTGCCGCGTGAGTCCACGTGTGCGACTGCCCGCAGGCTACGCGATCTCGCTCTGGGCGTACGTCCGCCGGGAACTTCGCCGACGGTCCGCACGCTTGCATACAGTGGCGGGACGAGCAGGATTTCTGCGGTTCCAGCCAGAGAATCCGCGATCGAAGGGACGTACATGCCCATGGGTCACACGGCCACCGCCGAGGCAGGGTCCGGCGGTCTGACAGCGACCGAACACCGCTTGGCCAACGGTCTGCGAGTGGTCCTCTCCGAGGACCAACTGACCCCGGTCGCGGCGGTGTGCCTCTGGTACGACGTCGGTTCCCGCCACGAGGTCAAGGGGCGTACCGGCCTGGCTCACCTCTTCGAGCACCTGATGTTCCAGGGCTCCGGACAGGTGAAGGGCAACGGACACTTCGAACTGGTGCAGGGCGCGGGCGGTTCGCTCAACGGCACCACCAGTTTCGAGCGGACGAACTACTTCGAGACCATGCCCACCCACCAGTTGGAGCTCGCGCTCTGGCTGGAGGCCGACCGGATGGGCTCACTGCTGGCCGCCCTGGACGAGGAGTCCATGGAGAACCAGCGGGACGTCGTCAAGAACGAGCGCCGCCAGCGCTACGACAACGTGCCCTACGGGACGGCGTTCGAGAAGCTGACCGCCCTCGCCTACCCGGAGGGCCACCCGTACCACCACACGCCCATCGGCTCGATGGCGGACCTGGACGCGGCCACCCTGGAGGACGCGCGCGCGTTCTTCCGCACCTACTACGCGCCCAACAACGCGGTCCTGTCCGTGGTCGGCGACATCGACCCCGAGCAGACGCTCGCCTGGATCGAGAAGTACTTCGGGTCCATCGCGTCGCACGACGGCAAGCCCGAGCCCCGCGACGGCACGCTGCCCGAGGTGATCGGCGGGCAACTGCGCGAGGTCGTCGAGGACGAGGTCCCGGCCCGCGCCCTGATGTGCGCGTACCGCCTGCCGAACGACGGCACGCGCGCGTCCGACGCGGCCGACCTCGCCCTCACCATCCTCGGCGGCGGCGAGTCCTCGCTCCTCTACAACCGCCTTGTACGGCGCGACCGTACGGCCGTGGCGGCCGGCTTCGGACTGCTGAGGCTCGCCGGAGCACCCTCCCTGGGGTGGCTGGACGTCAAGACGTCCGGTGACGTCGAGGTGCCGGTCATCGAGGCCGCCATCGACGAGGAGCTCGCCCGGTTCGCCGAGGAGGGCCCCACGGCCGAGGAAATGGAGCGCGCCCAGGCCCAGTTGGAGCGCGAGTGGCTGGACCGTCTCGGCACGGTCGCGGGCCGCGCCGACGAACTGTGCAGGTACGCCGTCCTGTTCGGCGACCCGCAGCTCGCCCTGACCGCCGTACAGCGCGTCCTGGACGTGACGGCGGAGGAGGTGCAGGAGGTCGCCAAGGCCCGCCTGCGCCCCGACAACCGCGCGGTGCTCGTCTACGAGCCCATCGCGGACGAGGACGACGAAGACGAAGACGACGAAGCAGAGGCCGCGGCCACCGACGAGAACGAGGAGGCGGCCAAGTGACCGAGCTCGCCACGATGGAATTCCACCCGCAGCCCCAGGCCGGCGAGGCCAGGCCGTGGGCCTTCCCGGCCCCGGAGCGCGGGACCCTCGGCAACGGCCTGACCGTGCTGCGCTGCCACCGCCCCGGCCAGCAGGTCGTCGCCGTCGAGGTGCTCCTGGACGCGCCCCTGGACGCCGAACCGGCCGGCCTGGACGGTGTCGCCACGATCACCGCGCGGGCCTTCTCCGAGGGAACCGACAAGCACTCCGCCGAGGAGTTCGCCGCCGAGCTGGAGCGCTCCGGCGCCACCCTCGACGCGCACGCCGACCACCCCGGACTGCGCCTGAGCCTGGAGGTCCCGGCCTCGCGCCTGGCCAAGGGCCTCGGTCTGCTGTCGGACGCGCTGCGGGCGCCCGCCTTCGCGGACAGCGAGGTCGAGCGGCTGGTCCGCAACCGCCTCGACGAGATCCCGCACGAGACGGCCAACCCGTCCCGCCGCGCGGCCAAGGAGCTCTCCAAGGAGCTGTTCCCGGCGACCTCGCGCATGTCGCGCCCGCGCCAGGGCACCGAGGAGACCGTCCAGAAGATCGACTCCGGGGCCGTACGCGCCTTCTACGACCGGCACGTGCGCCCCGCGACGGCCACCGTCGTGGTCGTCGGCGACCTCACCGGCATCGACCTGGACACGCTGCTCGCCGAGACCCTGGGCTCGTGGACGGGCTCCTCCGCCCAGCCGCGTCCCGTGCCGCCGGTGACCGCCGACGACACCGGGCGCGTCGTGATCGTGCACCGTCCCGGCGCCGTCCAGACGCAGCTGCTCATCGGCCGCGTCGGAGCCGACCGGCACGACCGCGTGTGGCCGGCCCAGGTGCTCGGCACATACTGCCTCGGCGGCACCCTCACCTCCCGCCTGGACCGCGTCCTGCGCGAGGAGAAGGGCTACACCTACGGTGTGCGGGCGTTCGGCCAGGTGCTGCGTTCGGCACCCGACGGCACGGGCGCCTCGATGCTCGCCATCAGCGGCTCCGTGGACACCCCGAACACCGGTCCCGCCCTGGACGACCTGTGGACGGTGCTCCGCAAGCTCGCCGAGGGCGGACTCACCGACGCCGAGCGGGACATCGCCGTACAGAACCTCGTCGGGGTGGCGCCGCTCAAGTACGAGACCGCCGCGGCCGTCGCGAGCACGCTGGCCGACCAGGTCGAGCAGCACCTGCCCGACGACTACCAGGCGACGCTGTATCAGCAGCTCGCCGCGACCGGCACCGTGGAGGCCACCGCGGCGGTCGTCAACGCCTTCCCGGTGGACCGTCTGGTGACGATCCTCGTCGGCGACGCGGAGCAGATCAAGGAGCCCGTGGAGGCTCTCGGCATCGGCGAAGTGACCGTCGTCCCGGCCGAGTAGACGACGTGTAGAGAGCCGAGCAGCGGCACGCGCGCGTGGGGGCCCTGGTGACTGAAGCGTCACCAGGGCCCCCTATTGTCCGAATTGGGGGAGAGGTTGCCTGTCTGCCCTGTGGCATGCGCAACAAAAACCGTGATCCGTTTGGGGATTGAAAGTTGCCCCCCTTAGCGTCGGTCCGGCTGTCCGTCAGGCACCGCGCCGCACTCGTGGCACCGGACAGCCATCGCCGAGTCCCCGTACGGCGCGAGCCAGGGGAGCCGGGGACCCACAAGAGTCCCTGGGGTGAATCGGACGCCCGCGCGCGTAGCGAGGGGGTCCGTAGGAGACCTTCCTGCTCCGAACCCGTCAGCTAACCCGGTAGGCGAGAAGGAAGGAAAGGACCAGCCACTTCATGGCGTTCACCCGCGCCACCGGGAAGCACCGTCGCCCGAGCCGGACCCACCGCACCACCGTTCGTGTCGCGAGTGTCGCGGCCCTCACCACCACCGGCGTCGTCGGCACCCTCGCGAGCGCCCCCGCGTTCGCCGCGGAGCCCGCCGTAGAACAGACCGGTCTCACCCCCGTCATCGCCATGGGCGACGCCGTCGCCGAGAAGATCGACGCCCAGGCCGCCGCCCAGCAGCAGGCCGCGGCCGAGCAGGCCGCCAAGGAGGAGGCCCGCGCCAAGGCCGCCGCACTGGCCAAGGCGGAGCGCGAGGCCGAGGTACGCGCCGCCCGCGCCGCCGAGCGCAAGAAGCTCAACACCTTCGTCGCGCCGGTCACCGGCTCGTACGTCTCCACCGGCTACAAGACCGGCGGTTCCCTGTGGTCCTCCGGTGCCCACACGGGCATCGACTTCCACGCCTCGACCGGCACCTCCGTGCACGCGGTGGGCTCCGGCACCGTCGTCGAGGCCGGCTGGGGCGGCTCGTACGGCAATCAGGTCGTGATCAAGATGGCCGACGGCATGTACACCATGTACGGCCACCTGTCGTCCATCGGTGTCTCCGTCGGCCAGACGGTCACCCCGGGCGAGCAGATCGGCCTCTCCGGGGCGACCGGCAACGTCACCGGACCGCACCTCCACTTCGAGGCCCGCACGACCGCCGAGTACGGCTCCGACGTCGACCCCGTCGCCTACCTCCGCCAGCACGGCGTGAACGTCTGACGACTCAGCGCCGCACTTCCCGAAGCCCTGGCCCGCCCGGCCGGGGCTTTCGGTGTTTCCGGAGCCCTCCTGTCCAAAAAATATCCATGGATTCCGGCCCGCCATCGGAAATTCCCGCTCATTGCAATAGAGTCACGGAACACACGTCAATCGTCGACGTTTCACGGGGATTAAGGCGGAGGTCGGACATGCGTATTCCGGCGCACTCGGTATGCACGGCGATCCGGGACGACATCGTCGCCGGTGTCTACGAGCGCGGCAGCCGGCTCACGGAGGAACTCCTCGCGCGCCGGTACGGGGTCTCGCGCGTCCCCGTCCGGGAGGCCCTGCGCACGCTGGAGGCCGAGGGGTTCGTCGTGACCCGGCGGCACGCGGGCGCGTGCGTCGCGGAACCGACCGAGCAGGAGGCCGCCGACCTGCTGGAGATGCGGATGCTGCTGGAGCCGCTCGGTGCCTCGCGGGCCGCCCAGCGGCGCACCGAGGCCCACCTCAAGGTGCTGCGCGGCCTCGTCAGGCTGGGCCAGGAGCGCGCCAGGCGGGGCAACAGCGAGGATCTGCGCTCCCTGGGCAGCTGGTTCCACGAGACGCTGGCACAGGCCTCCGGGAGCCCCGCGCTGACCTCGATGCTGACCCAGCTGCGGCACAAGATCGCCTGGATGTACGCGGTGGACGCACCGGCCAACCCCGTCGAGTCCTGGGCCGAGCACGGGGCCATCGTGGACGCCGTGGCCCGCGGCGACGGTGAGCGCGCGCGGGCGATCACCGCCCTGCACACCGAGCGCGCGGGCACCGCGCACCGGCTGCGCTTTCCCGGCGGCGCGAACGGAACGGACCGTGTGAGGACTTCGCAACCTCCCGTAAACATGTCGGGCCTGCGGCATTAACACGGGCGCCGTATACAAAGAGGTGTAATTCGCGGGGGATTATTTCCGCTGCCCGTAAGTGGGAAATGCGAAAGGCTCGCCCGGTAATTCGGACGAGCCCTTCAAGGTTGCGGTACATCGGTTTTGCGGCGAAAGCACCGCAACCATCAATTGAGGAACCCCGACGGAGCGCAACCACCTCCGCGAGAGCGGCGCCGGCTCAGGCGCAAAGGGCGCGTACTCAGACGGTCTCGGGGAGCTCCTCAAGGCCCTCCGCGACCAGCTTCGCCAGCCGGTCGAGGGCCGCGTCCGCGCCCTCGGCCTCGGAGGCGAGGACGATCTCCTCGCCGCCCTGGGCGCCCAGGCCCAGAACCGCGAGCATGGAGGCCGCGTTGACGGGGTTGCCGTCGGCCTTGGCGATCGTCACGGGGATACCCGAGGCCGTGGTGGCCCGGACGAAGATGGAGGCGGGACGGGCGTGAAGGCCCTCCGCCCAGCCGACGTTGACGCGGCGCTCAGCCATGTGATGCTGCCCTTCAGAGTCTCAGGGTTGTCTAGACCAGTTTCCCACACGTGAAGCGAGCCCGGACCGGTCCTGTGAACCGTCCGGAGCGAGTCGTCGGACCGCGGCCTCGGCCCGACTCCCCATGCTCTGTTGTTCCCCACAGACTGCCTCGCGCCGTTGTCGGACGCGAGCCGTACTCTGGGCCCCATGCAGACCTCGTCGGACCGGCACGAGTACCCCGCCCACTGGGAAGCCGACGTGGTGCTGCGCGACGGGGGTACCGCGCGCGTCAGGCCCATCACCGTCGACGACGCCGAGCGCCTGGTCAGCTTCTACGAGCAGGTCTCCGACGAGTCGAAGTACTACCGCTTCTTCGCGCCGTATCCTCGCCTGTCCGCCAAGGATGTCCACCGCTTCACGCACCACGACTTTGTGGACCGGGTGGGACTCGCGGCCACCGTCGGCGGCGAGTTCATCGCCACCGTACGCTATGACCGCATTAGTGCCGACGGGCGTTCCGCCTCCGCACCGGCCGACGAGGCCGAGGTCGCCTTCCTGGTGCAGGACGCCCACCAGGGGAGGGGCGTCGCCTCCGCCCTTCTCGAACACATCGCGGCCGTCGCCCGCGAGCGCGGCATCCGCCGCTTCGCCGCCGAGGTGCTGCCCGCCAACAACAAGATGATCAAGGTGTTCACGGACGCCGGCTACACCCAGAAGCGCAGCTTCGAGGACGGCGTCGTACGCCTGGAGTTCGACCTCGAACCCACTGACCGCTCCCTCGCCGTGCAGCGCGCGCGGGAGCAGCGCGCCGAAGCGCGGTCCGTACGACGGCTGTTGGTGCCCGGCTCGGTCGCCGTCGTCGGTGTGGGCCGTACGCCCGGAGGGGTGGGCCGCAGCGTTTTCGACAACATCAGGGACGCCGGGTTCACCGGCGGCCTGTACGCCGTGAACAAGGCATTCCCCGAGGAGCGGAAGGACCTCGACGGGGTGCCGGCGTACCGCTCGGTGCGCGACATCGAGGGCCCCGTGGACCTCGCGGTCGTCGCCGTCCCGGTCGAGCACGTCCCCGAAGTCGTCACCGAATGCGGCGAGCACGGCGTGCAGGGCCTGGTCGTGGTCACCGCCGGGTACGCCGAGAGCGGCCCCGAGGGACGGGAGCGCCAGCGCGAACTCGTGCGCCACGCGCGCACGTACGGCATGCGCATCATCGGGCCGAACGCCTTCGGGGTCATCAACACCGCCGCCGACGTACGGCTGAACGCGTCCCTCGCCCCCGAGATGCCGCGCCCCGGACGCATCGGACTGTTCGCGCAGTCCGGCGCCATCGGCATCGCCCTGCTGTCCCGCCTGCACCGGCGCGGGGGCGGGGTCACCGGGGTCACCGGCGTGTCCACGTTCGTGTCGTCCGGCAACCGCGCGGACGTGTCCGGCAACGACGTCCTTCAGTACTGGTACGACGACCCGGACACCGACGTCGCCCTCATGTACCTGGAGTCCATCGGCAACCCCCGCAAGTTCACCCGCCTCGCCCGGCGCACCGCGGCCGCGAAACCGCTGGTCGTCGTCCAGGGCGCGGGATCCGCCCCCCAGGGCCACGCCGTACGGGCGACGCGGCTGCCGCACGCGACCGTGTCCGCGCTGCTGCGGCAGGCCGGGGTGATCCGCGTCGAGACGATCACCGAACTGGTCGACACCGGCCTGCTCCTCGCACGGCAGCCGTTGCCCGGCGGGGCGCGGGTGGCGATCGTCGGGAACTCCGAATCGCTGGGGCTGCTGACCTACGACGCCTGCCTCTCCGAGGGGTTGCGGCCGTCGCCGCCGGTGGACCTGACGACCGCGGCGACGGCGGAGGACTTCCACCGGGCGCTGTCGGGGGCGTTGGCCGACGACTCGTGCGACGCGGTGGTCGTGACCGCGATACCCGCCGTGGGGGAGGGGCCGGCCGAGGACGCGGCGTTGGCGGAGGCATTGCGCTCCGCCGCGGCGGCGGTTCCCGGGAAGCCGGTGCTGGTGGTGCACGTGGAGCTCGGGGGACTGGCTGAAGCGTTGTCCGCCGCGATGAGCACCGCGCCGCAGGCCGGTGCCAAGGCGGCCGGCGTCGAGGGCGCTGCCCAACCGGTCAGCCGCACGGAACGCCCGCCCACCGCGATACCCGCCCCCGTAGGCGGCGGCCTCATCCCCGCCTACCCCGCCGCCGAGCGCGCCGTCCGCGCCCTCGCCGAAGCCGTGAAGTACGCGCAGTGGCGGCGTGAGGCCGTCGACCCCGGCCGGGTGCCCGAGTACGAGGACATCGACGAGAAGGGCGCCGCCGGGCTGGTCGGCGGACTGCTCGCGCGCGGGCAGGGCCTCACGCTCGGCGTCGACGACACGTGCGAGCTGCTCGGCAAGTACGGCGTGGACGTCCACCGCGCGCTGCCCGCACCCACCCCCGAAGCCGCCGCCGAAGCCGCCCGCACCCTCGGCTACCCGGTCGCCCTCAAGGCCACCGCCCCGCACCTGCGGCACCGCGCCGACCTGGGCGGCGTACGACTGGATCTCGCGGACGAGGACCAACTGCGGCGGGCGTACGCCGAGTTGGGCGAGTTGTTCGGGAAGCCGGAGGAACTGCGGCCGGTCGTGCAGCGGATGGCGCCGCGCGGGGTCGACACCGTCGTACGGGCCGTCATCGACCCGGCGGCGGGGGCCGTGCTGTCGTTTGGGCTCGCCGGAGCCGCCTCGCAGTTGCTCGGGGACACCGCGCACCGGCTGATTCCGGTCACGGACCGGGAGGCCGGTTCGCTGGTCCGGTCGATCCGGACGGCGCCGCTCCTGTTCGGCTGGCGCGGTTCGACGCCGGTCGACACGCCTGCCCTGGAGGAGATGATGCTGCGGGTGTCGCGGCTGGTCGACGATCATCCCGAGGTCGTCGCAGTGACCCTGGAGCCGGTCGTCGTGGCCGCGCACGGCCTGAGCGTGCTCGGCGCCTCCGTCCGCCTGTCCCCGCCGCCCGCCCGCGACGACCTCGGCCCGAGGACGCTTCCCGTGTACTGACGGATGTACTGACGGACCCTTCCCGCGCACCGGTCCCGTGCACTGAGACAGCTGTGACGAGACCGTGCTCGGCGGTGCCTCGCAGTCAGTGCGCCACCGTAGGATGGACGTCATGGCCAAGACCAGTACGACGACCCAGGGGCTGCGTGCGGCGATCGAGCGCAGCGGCTACTACCCGGCCCTCGTGGCCGAGGCGGTGGAGGCCGCCGTGGGCGGCGAGCCGATCCGGTCGTTCCTGGTCCACCAGGAGACCACGTTCGACCAGAACGAGGTGCGCCGGCACGTGACCGTCCTCGTCCTCACCGGCAACCGCTTCATCGTCAGCCACACCGACGAGCAGGCCGCCGACAGCACCTCCCCGACGCCGTACGCCACGACGTCCACGGAGTCCGTGAAGCTCGGCCGGATCTCGTCCGTGGTGCTCAGCCGTGTGGTCGCCAACCCGGAGTCGTACACGCCGGGCACGCTGCCCCGTGAGGTCGTGCTGACCATCGGCTGGGGTGCCGTCGCCCGGATCGACCTGGAGCCGGCCGCCTGCGGCGACCCCAACTGCGAGGCCGACCACGGCTACACGGGCAACTCGACGGCGGACGACCTGAGCCTGCGCGTCAGCGAGGCCGGCGACGGCCCGGAGACGGTGCGGGAGAGCCTGGCCTTCGCACAGTCCCTCTCCGAGGCGACCGCGGACGTTCCGCGATAATGGCGCAGCCCGCAACCTGGGACCACCCCGAGCCCCTCGCCGTCGAGTCCGCACCCGTCCCCGAGTACGGCTCCGGCTCCCTCGCCGACCTGCTGCCCACGCTGGCCGCGGGCATGGGCGTACCCGGTACGACCGCGGCGATCCCGGAGCTGACGGCGGCCGACCGCAACTGCGTCTTCCTGATCGACGGCCTCGGCTGGGAGCAGATCAAGGACCACGCCGACGAGGCCCCTTACCTGCACGCGCTCCTCGGCAGCTCGCGCGGCGGCACAGGACGTCCGCTCACCGCCGGCTACCCGGCGACCACCGCGACCTCCCTCGCCTCCGTCGGCACCGGCCTGCCACCCGGCGCCCACGGCCTGCCCGGCTACACCGTGCGCAACCCGGCCACCGGCGAGCTGATGAACCAGCTGCGCTGGCAGCCGTGGACCAAGCCGAAGCCCTGGCAGCCGTACCCCACGATCTTCCAGCTGGCCCACGACGCGGGTGTGCACGCCGCGCAGGTGTCGTCCCCGACCTTCCAGAACACCCCGCTGACGAAGGTCGCGCTCAGTGGCGGAACGTTCCACGGGCGGCTGACCGGCGAGGAGCGCATGGACCTCGCGGCCGAGCAACTGGCCGCAGGCGACCGCTCCTTGGTGTACACGTACTACGCCGAACTCGACGGCGCCGGCCACCGCCACGGCGTCGCCTCCGACACCTGGCGCGGTCAACTCATGTGCGTCGACCGGCTCGTCCAGCGCCTCGCCGAGCAACTGCCGCCGCGCAGCGCGCTGTACGTCACCGCCGACCACGGCATGATCGACGTGCCGTTCGACGAGGAGCACCGCATCGACTTCGACGCGGACTGGGAACTGCGCGCCGGGGTCGCCCTGCTCGGCGGCGAAGGCCGCGCCCGCCATGTCTACGCGGTGCGGGGCGCCGAGAACGACGTGCTGACCTGCTGGCGCGAGGTCCTCGGCGAGCAGTTCTGGGTGGCCTCGCGGGACGAGGCGATCGCGGCGGGCTGGTTCGGCCCGCACATCGACGAGCGCGTCTACGACCGCCTCGGCGACGTGATCGCGGCGGCCCGGGACGACGTCCTGATCATCGCGTCCGAGCGGGAGCCGAAGGAGTCGGCGATGGTCGGCAACCACGGTTCGATGACCCCTGCCGAGCAGTTGGTCCCCCTGCTCGAAGTACGCTCCTGAGGTTCCCTCCGTCCCCTCGTCCTCCTCCTGCTTCCCCTCTCCGCCGAAAGGTGCTCAACTTCCCATGCCCGAGCTGGTGTTCTTCTCCGGAACGATGGACTGCGGGAAGTCGACCCTGGCGCTCCAGATCGAGCACAACCGCTCGGCACGCGGCCTGGCGGGGATGATCTTCACCCGGGACGACCGCGCGGGCGAGGGAAAGCTCTCCTCCCGCCTCGGCCTGGTCACCGACGCGGTGGAGGTCGAGGACGAGCAGGACCTGTACGGGTACGTCGTCGACCACCTCTCGCAGGGCGGCCGCGCGGACTACGTCATCGCCGACGAGGCACAGTTCCTGGCGCCGGTGCAGATCGACCAACTCGCGCGCGTGGTCGACGACCTGGGTCTCGACGTCTACGCCTTCGGCATCACGACCGACTTCCGCTCCAAGCTCTTCCCCGGCTCCCAGCGCCTGGTGGAACTCGCCGACCGCGTGGAGGTCCTCCAGGTGGAGGCCCTGTGCTGGTGCGGCGCCCGCGCCACCCACAACGCCCGCACGATAGGCGGCGAGATGGTCGTCGAGGGCGCCCAGGTCGTCGTGGGCGACGTCAACCAGGCGGAAGCGGTCGGCTACGAGGTCCTGTGCCGCCGCCATCACCGCCGCCGAATGACGGCCGCCACGGCTCGGGCGGCGGCCCTCTCCCCGGACGTCCTGCCGATGACGTCGGCCTAGGGCTCAGGGCACCTGCCACTCGCCGGCGTCGCACGGCACCACTGTCGAGCTGCCCGCACCCCATGGGAAGCGATCCGAAGGGCTACCGCGGTCCCTCGATCACCGAGAACATCGCGCCCTCGGGGTCGGCGACCGTGGCCACGCGGCCGTGGGGGCTGTCGTGGGGTTGTTTGAGAGTGTGGCCGCCGAGGTCCGTGACGCGGCGCAGGGCCTCGTCCGTGTCGGCCACCTCGAAGTACGTCATCCAGTGCGGGCCCCGGTCGCGGGGCAGCGCGGTGCCGACGCCATGGATGCCGGCGACCGGGTGGCCGTCCAGGCGCAGGGTGACGTAGTCGAAGCCGGCGGAGCCCACCGGCACCTCCTCGTAGCCGAACACCGCCTCGTAGAACTTGGCGACGCTCGCGGTCTCGTAGGTCAGCAGTTCGTTCCAGGCGGGTGTGCCGGGGACTCCGGTGATGGTGGTGCCGAGATGTGCCGAGGCCTGCCAGATGCCGAACACCGCCCCCGACGGGTCGGAACCGATCGCCAGCCGGCCGGCCTCGGCCGCGTCCAGGGGTCCCACCCCGACCGTGCCGCCGCACATCCGTACCGTCTCGGCCGTCTGGTCCACGTCGTCCGCGGCGAGATACGGCGTCCAGGCGATCGGCAGATGTCGGTCCGGCGGCAACTGCCCGATGCCGGCCACCTCCTGCCCGTCGAGCAGGGCCCGCGCGTAGGGGCCGAGCTGCTGGGGACCGGGTTGGAACTCCCAACCGAACAGCTCTCCGTAGAACTCCTGAGTCGTGGCCATCCCGTGCACCATCAGACTCACCCAGCAGGGCGCGCCCTGCGTACGCCGAGTGTGCGTGTCGCCGTCGCCGTTCAGGCCGGTCGACCCCCGTGCCTCGGTCATCGTCACCTTCTCCTAGGCCCCTCGCGGTGGCCGTGTCGCTTCCGCTCTGCGGATCCGCGTGCCGCAGCCGCGTGCACGCCCCGTGCCGATGCTCGCACCCCCCGTGGCGCACCGCGCCCCGGCCGCGCCGTCGACGGACGGCTCACGTGGAGAGGATGTCCGATCTGCGGCTACTCGTCCATTTCCGGGCGATTGCCGAGGGGTGTCCATCGGCTGTACAGCATGTGCTCGTTCCCGTACGCCTCGTGATCGAGGCTGTCCGGCCGAGCAGAGTAGTCGGACCTGGACGCGGCGGCCACCCCTTGCGCAAGGATGGTGGCCATGAACGCCATCATCTCCGCATCCGAACTGGCGAGCGATATCGCCGGAACGAACCCGCCGGTCCTGCTCGACATCCGCTGGCAGCTCAGCGTCGCGAAGGCCGCAGGTGAGCCGCCCTTCGACGGCCGGGCCGAGTACGCGATCGGACACATCCCAAGTGCGGTCTACGTAGACCTGGACGGGGAACTGGCCTCGGCCCCCGGCGCCCGCGGCCGCCACCCCCTGCCCGACATCGCGCGCTTCGGCGCCGCGATGCGCCACGCGGGCGTGTCGGCCGGCCGCCCGGTCGTTGTGTACGACGGCGGGCAGGGCTGGGCGGCGGCCCGCGCGTGGTGGCTGCTGCGCTGGACGGGTCACCCGGACGTGCGGGTGCTCGACGGCGGCCTTCCCTCCTGGGAGGGGTCTCTGGAGACGGCCGCACCGACGCCGGCCGAGGGCGACTTCACCCCGGAACCGGGCGCCGTGGAACTCCTGGACGCCGACGGAGCCGCCGCACTCGCCCGCAGCGGCGCCCTGTTCGACGCCCGCGCGGGGGAGCGATACCGGGGCGAGGTGGAGCCCATCGACCGGGTGGGCGGCCACATCCCGGGCGCCCTGTCCGCGCCGACCAACGAGAACGTGGGCACGGACGGCCGCTTCCTCCCGGCCGAGCAACTGGCCGCCCGCTTCAAGTCCCTGGGCGCTACGGAGGACACAGGCGTCGGCGTGTACTGCGGCTCCGGCGTCTCGGGCGCCCACGAGGTGCTGGCGCTGGCGGTGGCCGGGATTCCGGCCGCGCTCTACGTCGGTTCCTGGTCGGAGTGGTCCTCGGACCCGGAGCGCCCGGTCGCCGTGGGCCCCGATCCCCAGTAGCGCCTGTACGACGAGGAGGGCCCCCTGCCGAAACTGCGCGGGCCCTCCTAGTCGTACGAACAACTGCCGTACTACTCCAGCTTTTTCCTGCGC